>NZ_JXIS01000049.1:0-129365 GCF_000836715.1 Bacillus sp. L_1B0_5
GTTCGACCCCGGTCGGGACCGCCATTTATGTTGGCTCGGTAGCTCAGTCGGTAGAGCAGAGGACTGAAAATCCTCGTGTCGGCGGTTCGATTCCGTCCCGAGCCACCATTTTTTTTATGCCGGCTTAGCTCAATTGGTAGAGCAACTGACTTGTAATCAGTAGGTTGGGGGTTCAAGTCCTCTAGCCGGCATCATTTAGGGGCATAGTTTAAAGGTAGAACTGAGGTCTCCAAAACCTCCAGTGTGGGTTCGATTCCTACTGCCCCTGTAAAGTATATGGGCCTATAGCTCAGCTGGTTAGAGCGCACGCCTGATAAGCGTGAGGTCGATGGTTCGAGTCCATTTAGGCCCACCATATATTATTCCGCAGTAGCTCAGTGGTAGAGCTATCGGCTGTTAACCGATCGGTCGTAGGTTCGAGTCCTACCTGCGGAGCCATGGCCCGTTGGTCAAGTGGTTAAGACACCGCCCTTTCACGGCGGTAACACGGGTTCGAATCCCGTACGGGTCATACAAAAAAGAGTCAGCATTATGCTGGCTCTTTTTTATTTTGTTGATCCTTTTTATCATGTTACTTTCCAGAAATAAATAAAGGGATTTTGGAAAAGCTATGGTATGTATAAAAAGGAGGAAATAAATAATGACACGAGTTAGAGACTTAATGAGTACCCATATTGTACATTGTACACCGCTAGACAATGTATATGAGGCAGCTGTAAAAATGAAGGAAGAATCGGTTGGATTAATTCCTGTTGTTGAAAATGAACAAGTTGTTGGGCTTGTTACTGATCGAGATTTAGTTGTTCGAGGGATTGCTGAAAAACATCCTGGATCTAATAAAATTACAAATGTAATGACAACAAATATTATCTCAGTTTCTCCAAATGATCCTATTGAAAAAGCTACAGAGCTAATGGCACAGTATCAAATTAGACGGTTACCAGTAGTTGATAGTGGTCAGCTTATTGGTATGTTAGCACTAGGAGATTTAGCTATAAGGGAATCGGCAGATGATCAAGCTGGATTTGCCTTGAGCGAAATTTCAGAGCGTACAGAGTAAATTGAAACTTTAATTAACCGAGATTTTAATGGTTACTCATAAAGAGCTAAACTATATATAAAATTCAGATGCATTATTCTAGCATATATGAATTAAACTAATATGTTAGCGTGATGTATCTGAGACATTATATAATAAGTATATGGTTAATAATTTCGACAGTTTTTTAAAATTTGTTATTCTTAATTTTTAATAAGAGAAAAGATGATATACTGATAGATATAAGTATTATGAGAGATTTTGAATATAACAATATTGATTTTTAATGGTGCGATAATAACTTAATATTTCCTACATAGATGAAAGGGAAGGGGAATTATATGAAGGCTGTACAGGGCGATCCAAATTGGAATTTGGTTACAGATACATATATAGAACCAAATAATTTCGCTGAATTATTTTCTTTGCTTGTACCTTGTCACCCAAAAGGTGAGGGGAAAGAACGAACTATATTAGTATGGAAAGAGAAAGAATTTTATAAAGAAGAAAATTTAGCCGCATTTATTGTATATGGCATGAATAAAGTAAAGAATTTACCGCAGTTTCATAAAGATGAAATTCCAACTTTAGTGCGTATTCTTCGCTTATGCCAAGAGCTTGGTTGGTATGAAGAAGCAAATGCTTTTATGATAGCACAAGGATTAGCTGAGTTTGTTCATACTTCATTGGAATATGAAACATGGGATCTTTTGACGCAATCAGTTGCTTTAAACTATTTAATTATTAAATATCGTATCGGCGAATTGACAGATAGAGATATTAAAATTTGGGATAGAGTTAAATTTAATGAAAAATGTATAACAGATTGTAAACATTTATTATCTCATAAAGAAGTATTGGAATTTACATTCTTTTATATGTGCAAGAGAGCAAAATCATTATCAAAAGAGCAATTAAATAGTGATATGATGAGTTTAGCAATGTATTGTAATACTTTTGTATATGATTTATATACACATGATTTATTACGGAAATATCGCAAGTGTACAGATTTCCTATCATATTATGGGCCTAGTCAGGCAGTTTTAGCATGTCAAAGAGCTGTATTATCTCAAATTTCCGATCGCTTAGACCCGTTAAAGACAACTCATGTAGATGATTATTTATATGTGATGAAAGAAATGATGGAGCATATGACGATAGGAGTAATGGATCGATATGGTCATTTTATTGGAAAGCTACTATCTTATGTGCCATTTTTCGAAATGATACAAGTTCCACAGCATGCATATTATTGTGAAGAGTTACTGTATATTTGTAAGGGCATTGAATATAAAGAAGAAACACTACGCAATTATATATTTATACAATTACATGATTGTTTACCATCATTCTTTAGGCTATTTCTTAAAAATAAGCGTTACGCAACGATTCATGATATTCTTTTCTATTGGTGCGATGATGAACAACGAATGAGCTTAGAGAAAAAATATAATTTGAGCTTTATTTATGAAAAATATGCTTGTGGATAAACAATATTTTCGATATGAAAAATTAATATAAATTAAAAAGGATCTCCGGTTTATGTGAGATCCTTTTTTGTTAGTAAAACAAGGAGAAAGTGATTAAGACAAGAAACAACATTCCATATAGGAGAAGTTGTGCAGTGTAACTTCCTTGTATACCAAAAAAAGTATTAGCTTTTTCATACAAATTCAATATGTATTTTATTGGAGTATCTTTGAAAGATTGGTACACAGTGTCTCCTCTTTCTAAGCTTCTTGTTTTTGTTTTTGGTTATAAGGGACATTAATATATCTAGCTACAAATAACAAAACAGCCATAAAGAATACTGGAAATACAGTAGATAAATAAAAGCCATTACTAATTATATTTGTTATGAGAGCACTCAAAAGAAAAATAGCATTATAAATATGGGCAATTTTTTGTTTTAGTTGTACTTGAAATGATTCCATCATAATTTCTAATGCAACAAAAGCAATAATAATAGATAAAAATACAATGTTTGTATTGTAAATGATTAAACAACAGATTAAACCTAAAAAGGCTACGTATTCAATTATAAGAGGTATATTGCGTGGCATACAATTTACCTAACTAAATATGGCAGTGGATTTACTGCATTTGTTTTTTCAAAATTCCATTCTCCATTATGTAATTCAAAATGAAGATGTTGCCCGTATGAATGACCTGTGTTTCCCATATGACCTACTAATTGTCCAGTTTGTACTTGATCACCAGTTTGTACAGTGCGATCCTTCATATGGGCATAAACAGTTGTATATAATTTCCCATTGATTTGATGCGCAATGAACACAACATTTCCATAGCTAGCTGAATAATAAGATTTCACAACTTTACCTGCAGCAGCAGCTTGGATAGAGACGTTCCCTGGAGCGGCAATATCTATACCATAATGCATTTGTTCCCAGCGTATATCAAAGGTTGAGCTAATTCTTCCTTGAGCAGGGAATTTGAAAGCAGCTGGAATAGATGAAGGTTGCTCTGTTTTAGCTTGTGGTTGATTTTGTACTACATAGTGTTTTGCTACATATCCGTATCCTGTGCCAAAACGAATTTTATACCAAGTTCCTACAGTTTCTACTACTTGTACTTGTGTACCGTTTTGTAATGAACCGAGTAGAGCGCTACTTGTACTAGTGTTGCTACGTACATTCAGATTAGGTGTTGCAACAGTATATTTTGTATTATTTTGAACGGTGATTCCTTTTACTAAGGGCTGTGAACCATTAGAAACGAATGCTTTTTGTACGTAACCTGTTTGGCCATTGTGTGATATTTTATACCATTCGCCTTGATCTTCTTGAACGGTAATGAACTTGCCATTTGGTAATACATCTAAAATGGAAGATTCTAAATTAGGTTCAGAGCGAACGTTTAATGCATTAGCATTGACGATGTATTGATCATTAGATTGAAGTTTGTTTTTTAGTAAAATAGCATCTTTTTGTACATAACCTACTTTATTATGAACAGATACTTTATACCAACCATTAGTTGTTTCAAGGATGTTCACTTTTGTATTAAAGCGAATTGTATCAATTGATGTGCTTTTTACGTTATCTTTTGTATGTAATGCTACTTGATCGACTTTGACATACCCAGTTTTAATATTAGATAATTGTTCAGCGTTTGCTTTTTGTACATTTGTTTCACCCATAGAAGGAAGTAAAGAAGCAATCGCTACAGTAGTTGCTGTTAAAGCAGTAGCTTTCATATTCATGGAATAGAGACCTCCTCTAGTTGTATAGTTGTAATTTTATTATAGTATAAAGATATAATATAGTGGGTGTATTCACATAAATGTAATATGAAATCAATATAAAAATAAATTTTTTGAGGATAATGATTCCTTTTTATACAATTAATTGGGGTTTTATTTTCTAAAATAGAATGTATGTATTTTATAACTTCAATATTTTGTTGATAATTAAGAAAATTAAAACAGTTGATGATGTCTTATTAGGGTGTTATACTGACAGTGATAATTTTATAGTTTGCTAGGAGAGCTGGTGTTGCCAGCTGAGAGTAGGCCGTAAGCCTTTGATCCTTTTTATTACCTGATCTAGATTATGCTAGCGTAGGGAAGCAATTCGGACACTAACAATGAGTCCCCGTTTCTTTGCGTATAGAAACGGGGCTTTTTTATTTGAAAATTTCATATTGAAACCACTAGGGGTGCTTGATTTGCTGAGAGAGGAATAATCCTTAACCCTTATAACACCTGATCTAGGTAATACTAGCGAAGGGAAGTGGAACATCGAATAAATGTATAATTTTATTTGCTGTAACCACTTCTTATATATAGAAGTGGTTTTTTATTTAGATACATATATTGAAAGGGGATAGAGAAATGAAATTTTGCGATAGATTATTAGAAACTGTGCAACCAGTTTGGGAGATGAGTCATAATCATCCGTTTGTAGTGGGTATGGGAGATGGCACGTTAGAAAAAGATAAATTCCAGTATTATATTATTCAAGATTATTTATATCTGCTAGATTATGCAAAGTTATATGCGATTGGTGTTGTAAAAGCAACGAATCCACAAGTAATGGGAAAGTTCGCTGAACAAATTGATGGAATATTAAATGGCGAAATGACAATCCATAAACAATATGCAAAAAGACTTGGAATTTCTATAGAGGAGATAGAGTCTGCGAAACCATCTGCTAAAAATTTAGCTTATACAAATTACATGATGTCTGTATCTCAAAATGGCACACTTGCGGAATTAATAGCAGCGCTTCTTCCTTGTATGTGGAGCTACTGGGAAATTGGAAAGCGTTTAAATGATATTCCTGGAGCAAGAGATCATGAGTTTTTTGGTGAGTGGATTCAAGGATATAGTTCGGAAGAATACGGTAATCTTTGTATTTGGTTAATAGATTTATTAAATGAAATGGCAGTTGGAAAGTCTGAGAAAGAACTAGATAGATTAGAGGAGATTTTCTTATATTCCAGTCGATTTGAATATTTATTCTGGGATATGTCCTATCGTAAGGAGATGTGGGGATTTGAGGAGCAAGAACATACTACAGTTTCATAATGTTTCTTTTCATTACGATGAGAAACCAATCATCCATGAATTAAATGCTTCTATACATGAGAAAGAGTTTGTCAGTATTATCGGACCGAGTGGATGTGGGAAAAGTACTTTATTTCGCCTTATTACAGGCCTAGAGAAGGTAAGTACTGGACAGATAGAACTGACAGAAACAAAGCACCATCCTGTAGGGTATATGCCGCAAAAAGATATGCTTTTGCCGTGGAGAACAATTATTGAGAATGCCGCCTTGCCGCTAGAGTGCCAAGGTGTACAGAAGAAAGAAGCACAAGTAAAGGCAGAGGAACTGTTATATAAATTTGGTTTACAAGGATATGAGACAAAACATCCGAAAGATTTATCTGGTGGTATGAGGCAACGCGTATCTTTTATCCGAACTTTATTAACGGGCGGGGAGATATTGTTATTAGATGAACCGTTTAGCGCGTTAGATGCTTTAACGAAGGCCTCTTTACAAGAATGGTTGTTTGAACAATGGCAAGAGTAGGAAAAAACAATTTTATTCATTACTCATGATGTTGAAGAAGCGTTATTTCTTTCGAACCGAGTTTTAGTAGTGGAACAGCAGCCGATAACGACTTTGACTGAGCGGATTGTACCGCTTGATCATAACAGAACACGAAAAGATTTATATAAACCGGAAGTGTTAGCGCTGAAAGATGAGCTTCTTAGTATGTTACAAAGGCAGGTACTTGTGTGATGAACCGATTGAAAGAATTAGTTCCTGCTATTACACTTTCTAGTATTTTACTTGCTGTGTGGGAAATAGGAGCAAGAATTGTAGATGAGATGTACATTTTACCGTCACCGTCTGCGATTGTAATGAAGATATGGAAACTAAAAGACATATTATTTACGGTTCATTTACCTGCAACGTTATACGTCGTTTTAATAGGTGTTGTGATTTCTATCGTATTAGGTGTAGGGCTAGCGATGTTAATGAATGCGAGTACATGGATGGAAAGAGCATTTTATCCATTATTAGTTGCTTCACAAACGATTCCGATTACTGCGCTTGCTCCGTTATTTGTTTTATGGTTTGGATACACAATCTGGAGTAAGGTTGTTGTCACAGTTTTAATTACGTTTTTCCCGATTGCGGTCAATACATATGATGGACTGCGTAGTACGAAAAAAGAATGGGAGGAGCTCTTAGTTACATATGGAGCAACGAAAAGAGATATTTTTCTTAAACTAAAGTTGCCGTCTGCTCTTCCTTATTTTTTCTCAGCTTTAAAAATTGCAGTTCCGCTTAGTGTTATCGGAGCAGCAATTGGAGAATGGCTCGGTGCACAAGCTGGACTTGGATATTTCAGTAAGAGAATGATGACGCAGTTAGATGGAGCTGGCGTATTTGCACCCATTGTATTGTTATCATTATTAGCTATTTTCTTCGTCGTACTTATTTCCATATTAGAAAAGAAATTCATTAGTTGGAGGAAGCATTCATGAAATTTTTAAAGCGCATCTTTGTGTTTACATTATTAATTGCAATGATTGCAGGATGTTCGAGTAATTCAGCATCAGACAAAAGTAAAAAAGAGAAAGAAATAACAGTCATGTTAGATTGGTATCCAAATGCGGTACATAGCTTTATTTATGCGGCAATTGAAAAAGGATACTTTAAAGAAGAAGGTGTAAAGGTAAATATTAAATTCCCTTCTAATCCGACTGATCCATTAACATTGGCAGCAGCAGGGAAGGTGACAGTTGGCTTGTATTATCAGCCAGATGTTGTTATGGCAAGAGCAAATGAGCAAATTCCAGTGAAATCAATTGGGGCTGTCGTACGTTCGCCATTAAATCATGTCGTATCGCTGAAATCAGCGGGCATTCAATCACCGAAAGATTTAGAAGGAAAAACAGTAGGATATTCTGGAACACCTTTAAGTGAGATGTATTTAAAAACGATGGTAAAAGAAGCTGGTGGTAATCCTGATACAGTGAAAGTAGTTGATGTTGGATTTGATTTAGTACCAGCCTTAATTACGAAAAAAGTGGATGCGGTAACAGGGGCATACATTAATCATGAAGTACCGGTTATGCGTCATGAAGGCCATGAACCAGCTTACTTTAATCCAGCTGATTACGGAGTACCGAACTATCATGAGCTTGTGTTTGTAACAGGTGATAAAACGTTGAAAAAAGATAAAGAAGCGTTGCAAGCTTTCTTACGTGGTACGAAAAAAGGCTATGATTTCATGAAGAAAAACCCAGATGAAGCATTGAATATTTTATTAAATCATCAAGAAAAAGAAAACTTCCCACTTGTGCCAGAAGTTGAAAAGGAAAGTATGAAAATTTTATTAGAGAAGATGGAAACGAAAGATGAGCCATTTTTATCAGATTCAAAAGAATCTTGGGAGAAACAAAATAAATGGCTGAAGGACAAAGGAATGACGAAAGAAACTGTCCCAGCCGATGAACTATTCGAAAATATTTTAAAGTAGGCGAATGAATATGAAAAATGAGCTCCACGTAATCTCAAATGGCCATATGCCATTCGAAGAGTTAGTGAATGTAGCGATGCAAATTGAGAGTGAGATTGATTATTTGCATATTCGTGAGCGTGAGAAGAGTACGAAGGAGTTATATGAAGGTGTGGAAAGTCTTTTAATGGAAGGCTTTCCGGCTTCTAAAATTGTCATAAATGATCGAATTGATATTGCAATTTTATTAAATATTCCTCGTGTTCAACTAGGGTATCGAAGCACAGATGTAAAGTCAGTGAAAGAAAAGTTTTCGTATTTGCATGTCGGTTATTCTGTGCATTCGCTAGATGAAGCGATAGTAGCATTTAAAAATGGAGCGGATTCACTCGTTTATGGTCATGTATTTCCGACCGATTGTAAAAAAGGTGTGCCAGCGAGAGGGCTTGAAGAAATTTCAGACATTGCAAGGTGTTTATCTATACCGATTACAGCAATTGGAGGAATTACTCCAGAAAACACAGTGGATGTCCTTACTAACGGTGTAAGCGGTATAGCAGTTATGTCTGGAATAGTAAGTAGTAGTAACCCGTATAGCAAAGCTAAATCTTATAAGGAATCAATAAGAAAGTGGGCGGAAAAACATGTGTGAGAAGTATGATGTAGCGATTATTGGTGGTGGTGTAATTGGTAGTTCAGTTGCACATTTTCTAGCAGAAAGAGGACATAAAGTAGCGATTGTAGAGAAGCAAAGAATTGCATCGGAAGCTTCGAAAGCAGCTGCTGGTTTACTTGGTGTTCAAGCAGAATGGGATGCGTATGATCCGCTATTTGAACTTGCTAGAGAAAGCCGAGCTATATTTCCACAACTTGCAGCAGTTTTACGTGAAAAGACGGGTATTGATATTGGATATGAAGAAAAAGGAATTTATCGTATTGCTCAAAATGAAGATGAGAAGGAAAGAATTCTTCACATTATGGATTGGCAGCAAAAAACAGGTGAAACTTCCTACTTTCTAACGGGAGACCATGTGCGGGAAAAAGAGCCGTATCTATCCGAATCCATTATAGGAGCAGTATATTATCCGAAAGACGGTCATGTTATTGCACCAGAGCTTACGAAAGCATTCGCACATTCTGCGGCAATGTCAGGTGCTGATATATATGAACAGACAGAAGTGTTTGATATTCGTATTGAAAATAATAAAGTAACCGGAATTTTTACGAGCGAAGGTATTGTCACATGTGAGAAAGTCGTTATTGCAGGAGGTTCATGGAGCACGAAATTACTCAGTTATTTTCACCGCGATTGGGGTACATATCCAGTTAAAGGAGAAGTGGTTGCGGTAAAGAGTAGAAAACAACTTTTAAAAGCACCTATTTTTCAAGAAAGATTTTACATTGCTCCAAAGCGCGGTGGGCGTTACGTAATTGGGGCAACAATGAAGCCCCATACGTTCAATAAAACTGTGCAGCCAGAAAGTATAACTTCTATATTGGAGCGTGCTTATACAATATTGCCAGCTTTAAAAGAAGCAGAATGGGAAAGTACATGGGCAGGATTAAGACCACAATCGAATCATGAAGCTCCTTATATGGGAGAGCATGAAGAAATAAAAGGTTTATATGCTTGTACTGGGCATTATCGAAACGGTATTTTATTAAGTCCTGTTTCTGGTCAGTATATGGCTGATTTAATAGAAGGAAAGCAAGAAAATCATTTGCTAGATTCATTGCTTTCTAGAAGAGTTTAGAAAGGGGATGGAAGTTTGAAGTTAAAAATTAATGGTAACCAACTTGAAGTGCCAGCGAGTGTAAAAACAGTAGCTGAGCTACTTACACATTTAGAACTAGATAACAGAATTGTTGTAGTAGAGCGTAATAAAGATATTTTACAAAAAGATGATCATACAGATACATCTGTTTTTGATGGAGACCAAATTGAGATTGTAACTTTCGTAGGAGGCGGTTGATTATGTTAAACATTGGACCATTTTCATTTCATTCTAGACTTTTATTAGGAACAGGTAAATTCCCTGATTTTGACGTACAGCAAAAGGCAATTGACGTTTCTGAAGCTGAAATTTTAACGTTTGCGGTACGTCGTATGGATATCTTTGATGCAAAGCAACCTAATTTATTAGAGAAACTTGATGTGAAAAAATATACGTTATTACCAAATACAGCAGGGGCAAAAAATGCTGAAGAGGCTGTTCGTATTGCAAAATTAGCAAAAGCGTCTGGGCTTTGTGACATGATAAAGGTAGAAGTTATTGGTGATGATAGAACGTTATTACCGGATCCGGTAGAAACGTTAAAGGCATCTGAAATGTTACTGGAAGAAGGATTTATCGTACTTCCGTACACATCTGATGATGTTGTATTAGCACGTAAATTACAAGAGCTTGGCGTGCATGCGATTATGCCAGGAGCATCTCCAATCGGATCAGGACTTGGTATTGTAAATCCATTAAATTTGAGCTTCATTATTGAACAAGCGACAGTACCAGTTATCATCGATGCCGGTATTGGTAGCCCAGCTGATGCGGCATTTGCAATGGAATTAGGAGCAGATGGCGTGTTATTAAATACAGCTGTATCAGGAGCGAAAGATCCTATTAAAATGGCGCAGGCAATGAAATTAAGTATTGAAGCAGGCCGTTTAGGATTTGAAGCAGGTCGTATTGCACGTAAGCGTTGTGCAACTGCAAGTAGTCCTTTAGAAGGAATGAGCGTAGTTGAATAATCGATATTCTCGCCAAGAACTATTTTCTCCAATTGGAGAAGAAGGACAGCAAAAGATAAGAGAAAAGCATGTGCTTATTATCGGTGCAGGTGCATTAGGTAGTGCAAATGCAGAGATGTTTGTAAGAGCAGGTGTTGGCAAGATAACAATTGTTGACCGGGATTATGTAGATTGGAGTAATTTACAAAGACAACAATTGTATGCAGAGAGCGACGTAAAGAATAATCTTCCAAAAGCTATAGCGGCTAAAAAACGTTTAGAAGAGATTAATAGCGATGTAACAATAGAAGCTCTCGTTCAAGATGTAACAGCTGAAGAGCTAGAAGAACTTGTTACAAACGTTGATGTAATGATTGATGCGACTGATAATTTCGAAACACGCTTTATTGTGAATGATATAGCACAAAAATATTCTATTCCATGGATTTACGGTGCATGTGTAGGTAGTTACGGTCTTTCTTACACAATCCTTCCTAGTAAAACACCATGTTTATCATGTTTATTACAGTCGATTCCGCTTGGCGGGGCAACATGTGATACAGCGGGTATTATATCACCTGCTGTATCTCTTGTCGTTTCTCATCAAGTAACAGAAGCTCTTAAACTGTTAGTAGAAGATTACGAATCACTTCGAGATGGGCTTGTATCGTTTGATATGTGGAAGAATGAGTATTCATGTATGAATGTACAAAAGCTCCGCCAGCATAATTGTCCGTCATGTGGAGAGAATGCATTGTATCCGTATTTAAATAAAGAGAACACATCAAAAACAGCAGTTTTATGCGGGCGAAATACAGTTCAAATTAGACCACCTCATAAAGAAGAAATGAATTTTGAACAATATAAAGAGTTGCTGGAAGGTCGCGTGAATGATTTAAATGTAAATCCATATTTATTATCATTTTCTGTTGAAGACAAGAGGTTAGTCGCCTTTAAAGATGGCCGTGTGCTCGTACATGGAACGAAAGATATAAGCGAAGCAAAAACGATTTATCATCGCTATTTTGGATAGAAAAGGATGAGTGGGATGAAAGTGAATAAAGCTTTGACAATTGCAGGATCTGATAGCGGCGGCGGTGCTGGAATTCAGGCAGATTTAAAAACATTCCAAGAGCTTGGTGTATACGGAATGACGGCTATTACGGCAATTACTGCTCAAAACACGCTTGGCGTTCAAGGGGTATATCCTGTTCCGTTAGAAGGTATTACAGAACAGCTGAATTCAATTGGTACGGATTTAACACCAGATGCAGTGAAACTAGGAATGTTATTTAGTAGTGAAATAATTCAAATTGTTGCAGAACAAATTAAAAAATTTGGCTGGAATAATATTGTGCTAGATCCCGTTATGATCGCAAAAGGCGGTGCATCATTATTACAGCAAGAAGCAGTTCATGCATTAAAAGAATATTTATTACCAGTAGCAACCGTTATAACACCGAATGTTCCAGAAGCAGAAGTGTTAACTGGGATGGAGATTCATAATGTTGAAGATAGTAAGGAAGCTGCAAAAGTATTGCACGAATTAGGTGCTAAATATGTGCTTATGAAGGGCGGACATGCAGAATATCAAGGTAATGAAGTAATTGATTTCCTCTTTGATGGAGAAGAATTTATTGAGTTTAGAAGCGAGCGAATTCCTTCAAAGCAAACACACGGAAGTGGGTGTACATTTGCTTCAGCGGTTACAGCAGGACTTGCGAAAGGGTACTCAATTGAAGATGCTGTTCAAGAAGCAAAACGATTTATTAGTATAGCAATTGAAGAGCCATTGAATATTGGTAGTGGTCATGGACCGACGAATCATTTTGCGTATAAAGTGAATAGAACGCGTGTATAGGTAAGTGAAAAGCCAGTTTTATAACTGGCTTTTTTTCTGTTTACTTTTTCAAAATACAGGAGTAATATATCAGCCAGAATATATTTTTTTGTAAACGCTGAGTCCAATTATATGGAGCGGAGGAACCAATTTGTGCAGTGTCACTAGGGGTGAATCTTTCAAATTTGAAAGTAGGGCTACTCTCAAAGCCCGAATCCGACAGCTAACTTCGTAAGCGTCTTGAGAGAGGACGGTGCCATGATGGATACATCACTTCATCGATCTGATTAGTATAGGGGAATATCAATCTATGTTTGATTTCTTTTATACTAAGGAGGATGAGGTACATGGAACTAACACTTATTTGTGTTGGAGAAGAAAGCAAGGTTAAGAGTTTAAGAGAGCTAGTAGCATTTCAGCATGAGTTAATTATTTTTACAGCAAATGAAGAGGTAGCGGCTGAAGTTAGGAATTGTGGGTTTGATTGGACTTATAGTTGTAGTAAGGAGCAGGATTTTACTAGTATTTGTGAGTGCATTAAGAAGGTGATTTTACTAGGGGATGAGCTTCCAATTGTTAGTTTCTTCACAGAACACATTCGTTTTTCTTTTCAAGCACCTATTACTGTTGTTACAAGGAATAAACGATATCCAGCGAGGCTCTATGAAACAATTGGAGCTAAGTTTGTCGTGTTTACAAATTGTGATAATATTTCTTTTTTATTTTTTGAATAGGGCGGGGGAAGAAATGATGAAGGTACTATTACTTGGAGATATAGCAAATCGTTGGGCAGTATCGGTAGAGCGAGTTCAAGAATTGGTTCAGATTGATCCCCTTTTTCCCGGGCCATATATTATATTACCATCAAAAGATGCTTTGTATTTAGAGATGGATATTACCGAGTATGAGCAGCTACATGCAGAATTGACACAAGTTTATATTCGTGGGAGAAATTTACGTGCATTTTTACGAGGAGAATAAAGGTTGAATAAAAAAGAGCGAATGCTGAGTGCAACAAGCTATGCACTTCATGTCATTCGCTCTTTTTATTTCATATTTAAAAGGTCATTTTTAAGAAAAGAGAAGAGAAATAAAGAAAATAGATGAAATAATAGTAATAATCTTCAATGTAAGCGTTTAAACGAATGTAAATATTATTATTTTCAGAAATTTAGCCCTTTACAAGTGAAATATAGAGGAGTATATTTACTCTCATAAATCATTCATAAAATTTCCAAAAAAACCTAAAATCGCTGAGTTCCAGAAATGGAGCGGGGGAACCAATTTTGTGCATCGTCACTTGGGGTGAATCTTTCAGTTTTGAAAGTAGGGCTACTCTTTAGGCCCGAATCCGACAGCTAACCTCGTAAGCGTTTAGAGAGGAGGTTTACTTTTTGTTGTTCATTTTTTGAACACTGAGTAGAGCTCAGTGTTCTTTTTTAATATTTTAATGGTAAATTTTTACAGAAAGAAGAGAGGGATAGTTATGTTAGATGTTGTAATGGTCGGGATTTTTATTTTATTAGTTGCATCGATGGCAAGTCTTGCAAGTTGGTCAGATAAAGTTGTGAAAGAAGGAAAGCAATCATGATGATTGTCTTATCGGTTATTGTCGCAGCAATTACAGTGTATTTAGTGTATGCATTATTAAATCCAGAGAAGTTTTAATTAGGGGGAATCATTCATTATGATTTGGGTTGCAGTCATTATTACAATGCTCTTGTTTATTTTAGTAGCAAAGCCAACGGGGATTTATTTAGAAAAAGCTTTTCAAGGTAGCAAAACGTTAGATAAAGTATTCGGGCCTTTTGAAAAACTTATTTTTAAAATTACGGGTGTAAAAGCATACAATCAAACGTGGAAACAGTACGCATTATCATTAGTTTTATTAAATGGATTTATGATCGTTGTCGTATACTTCATTTTCAGATTACAAGGTGTGCTGCCACTAAATCCAGCGCATATTGAAGGGATGGAGCCTACGCTCGCTTTTAATACAGCAATTAGTTTTATGGCTGATACAAACTTACAGCATTATAGCGGTGAAAATGGTTTATCTTATTTATCACAATTAATCGGAATTACATTTTTAATGTTTGCGGCACCAGCAACGACATTAGCGCTCGTTATGGCTTTTATAAGAGGACTTGCTGGAAAAGAACTTGGTAACTTTTTCGTTGATTTTACGAGAGCGTTAACGAGGGTGTTTCTTCCTATCGCATTTATTGCGGCACTAGTTTTTGTCGCACTTGGTGTACCACAAACGTTAGATGGGGCGGTTACAGCACAAACGATTGAAGGTGCAAAGCAAAGTATTTTACGTGGACCTGTTGCATCATTCGTTTCCATTAAGGAACTTGGAAATAACGGCGGTGGATTTTTCGGAGCAAACTCTACGCATCCTTTCGAAAATCCAGGACAAATGAGTAATATTTTGCAAATGATGCTTATGATGTTATTACCAACAGCACTTCCATTTACGTACGGACGAATGGTCGGAAATAAAAAACAAGGCCGCATCCTTTTCGTGTCACTTTTTATGGTGTTTTTACTAGGATTTATAACGATTACGACATCTGAACTAAACGGGAACCCGGCATTAAATGGAATGGGTATCGAACATGTACAAGGAAGTACAGAAGGGAAAGAAGTACGATTTGGAACAGTATTTTCTTCACTATACGCAACAGTAACGACAGCTGCTGAAACTGGGGCTGTTAATACGATGCATGATACGTTAACACCAATTGGCGGTCTAGTTCCACTTGTAAATATGATGTTAAATACAGTGTATGGCGGCGTTGGAGCAGGCTTTGTAAACATTATTATGTATGCAATTATAGCGGTGTTTATATCTGGATTAATGGTTGGACGGACACCAGAGTTTTTAGGTAAAAAGATTGAAGGTAAGGAAATGAAATTAATCGCAGTCACGATTTTATTTCATCCATTGCTCATTTTAGGATTTTCGGCATTAGCTCTTTCAACAAATTTAGGAACGGATGCTATTTCTCATTCCGGTTTCCACGGTTTAACACAAGTTGTATATGAATATACATCGTCAGCTGCGAATAACGGATCTGGATTTGAAGGATTAGGAGATAATACACCGTTTTGGAATATTACGACTGGTTTAGTTATGTTTTTAGGACGTTACTTCAGTTTAATTACGATGCTAGCTGTGGCAGCTTCGTTGAAAGAAAAAACGGTAGTGCCAGAAACAGTCGGAACGTTCCGCACAGATAATAGTTTATTTGGTGGTATCTTCATCGGAACAATTGTAATTGTCGGTGCATTAACATTTTTCCCGATGTTAGTACTCGGACCAATTGCAGAATTTCTTACATTGAAGTAATGGAGGGTAAATGATGAGACCGGTAGTAGTAAAAGAAAAACAATTAAATGAGTCACAAATACATGCTGTAGAAGATGAAGTTAGACAAGCGAAAACGATGGATCGTGATATCGTAACACATGCGATGAAACAATCCGTTGCGAAATTGAATCCGAAAGTCATGATAAAGAATCCGATTATGTTCGTTGTGGAAATTGGATTTATCATTACGTTCATTTTATCTTTTCTTCCAAGCAGTTCTAGTAGTATACCAGGATGGTTTAATATAACAGTTTCTCTCATTCTATTATTTACAGTTTTATTTGCGAATTTTGCAGAAGCATTAGCAGAAGGCCGTGGTAAAGCACAAGCCGATTCTTTAAAGCAGTCGAAGAAAGATGTGTTTGCAAATGTTGTAAAAGAAAATGGAGACATTGTCCAAGTTTCAGCAACTGATCTTAGAAAAGGTGACGTTGTTATCGTAAAACAAGGAGAAATGATTCCGAATGATGGCGAAGTAATCAAAGGATTAGCATCTGTAGATGAATCTGCAATTACAGGGGAATCAGCTCCTGTTATAAAAGAAGCAGGCGGTGATTTTTGTTCTGTAACAGGTGGAACGATGGTCGTAAGTGATGAAATTACAATTGTCATTACGAGTAATCCTGGTGAATCATTTATCGACAAAATGATTTCTTTAGTAGAAGGAGCTGCTCGTCAAAAAACGCCGAATGAGATTGCTTTAAATACAGTATTAACGAGCTTAACTCTTATTTTCTTGATCGTCGTTGTGACGTTGCCGATTTTTACAAATTATTTAGGTTTTCAAATTGATACAGCTGTACTCGTAGCATTGTTAGTATGTTTAATTCCAACGACAATTGGTGGTTTGCTATCAGCGATTGGTATTGCTGGGATGGACCGGGTGACAAAATTTAACGTGTTAGCGATGTCAGGGAAAGCAGTAGAAGCTGCGGGCGATATTAATACAATTATTTTAGATAAAACAGGTACAATTACTTTTGGAAACCGGATGGCTCATACATTATTGCCTGTAGGAAATGAAACGATTGAGCAAGTTGGAAAGTGGGCTGCTATTAGTTCTGTTTTAGATGAAACGCCAGAAGGTCGATCTGTTATCGAGTATGTGCAGGGAAAATCTATATCATATAATAGAGAACTTGCAGAACAAGGGGAGTTTGTTCCGTTTAAAGCAGAAACGAGAATGAGTGGTGTTGATTTACAAGACGGAACGAAAGTGAGAAAAGGTGCTGTCGGTGCCGTTATTGAATGGGTTGGGTCACAAGGTGGAACAATTCCGAAAGATGTAAATCAAAAAGCAGACTTAATTTCAAAAGAGGGCGGAACACCACTTGTAGTTGCAGTAGATAATCGTATTTACGGTTTAATTTATTTAAAGGATACAGTAAAACCGGGTATGCGTGAGCGTTTTGAACAGTTGCGCCAAATGGGGATTAAAACGGTCATGTGTACAGGTGATAATCCGTTAACAGCAGCAACGATTGCAAAAGAAGCAGGGGTAGATGAATTCGTTGCCGAGTGTAAACCAGAAGATAAGATTGCTGTTATTAAAGCAGAGCAAGATAAAGGGAAACTTGTAGCGATGACAGGTGATGGTACAAATGATGCTCCGGCATTAGCACAGGCTGACGTTGGATTAGCGATGAATAGTGGTACGACAGCTGCGAAAGAAGCAGCAAATATGATTGATTTAGACTCGAATCCAACGAAAATTATTGAGGTTGTAGGAATTGGTAAGCAATTGTTAATGACACGTGGTGCGTTGACGACATTTAGTATTGCGAATGATATAGCGAAATATTTTGCAATTATTCCAGCAATGTTTACACTTGCGATTCCGCAAATGGAAGCACTAAACATAATGAAGTTAACATCACCACTGTCAGCGATTTTATCAGCATTAATATTTAACGCTGTTATTATTCCACTACTCATTCCGTTAGCGATGAAAGGTATCGCATATAAACCGATGAGTTCTAATGCATTGCTTAGCCGAAACTTACTTATTTATGGACTTGGCGGAGTGATTGTTCCATTCATTGGAATTAAGGTAATTGATATAATTGTCGGCTTGTTCATATAAGGAAGAGGGGAAAAAGATGGAGAAGAAACAAAGTATACTATCACCAATTATCCGTATTACTTTTACATTTCTAGTGTTGTGTGGACTTGTATACCCACTTATTGTTACTGGTATTGCACAAGCCGTGATGAAGGATAATGCGGATGGAAGTCTAATATATAATGATAAAAATGAAGTGATTGGTTCTAAATTAATCGGGCAAAACTTCACGGATCCACGTTATTTTCAAGGGCGTGTTTCTAGTATTGAATATAAGGCTGAAGCATCTGGTTCAAATAACTATGCACCATCTAATCCAGATTTAGCAAAACGAGTAGAGAAAAGTATTGTGGACTGGAAGGAAAAAAATCCAGCTGTTCCAGTTACAGAAGTACCGATAGATTTAGTGACAAATTCAGGTTCAGGGCTTGATCCTGATATTAGTCCGAAGGCGGCCTCTGTGCAGGTGGATCGTATCTCGAAATTAACGAATATTCCGAAAGAAAAACTTGATCAATTGATTAAAGATCAAACAGAAGGTGCTGCACTTGGTTTATTTGGAGAAGATCGAGTGAACGTCTTAAAGCTAAATTTAGCATTACAGAAATTAATGAAATAGTAATAGTGCTACCTCAATCTAACGGATTGAGGTAGCGTTGTTTCGAATGAAAGGTAGTGTTTATTTTGTATGCAGATGATTATGAACCGAAGTTTCAAAGGCGAACGCCAGAGGAATATTTAGAATATATTCGGCAACAAAATCGGGGAAAGTTAAAGCTATATGTAGGAGCAGCTCCAGGCGTAGGAAAAAGTTATAAAATGCTCTTTGATGCAAGAGAAATGAAAAAAGATGGAATTGATATTGTAATTGGTTTAATTGAAACGCACGGGAGAAAAGAAACAGAAGAAGCAATTGCTGATTTAGAGAAAGTTCCTTTGAAAGAAATACAGTATAAAGGAAAGGTATTTTATGAACTCGATGTGGAAGGAATTATAAAACGTGCGCCGCAAGTTGTTGTAGTGGATGAACTTGCGCATAGTAATGTTCCTGGTTCTAAACATAAGAAACGTTATATGGATGTGCAGGAATTGTTAGAGGCTGGTATATCGGTATTATCAGCTTTTAATATTCAACATTTGGAAAGTGTTCATGATATTGTAGCTCAAATTACGAATGTAAAAGTAAGAGAACGAATTCCAGATTTTATTTTACAAAAAGCAAATGAAATTCAGCTCGTTGATGCAACGCCCGAGGTATTAAGGAAGAGACTAATAGACGGAAAGATATATAAAGAAGAAAAAATTCAGCAAAGTTTACAAAATTTCTTTACGCTTAATAATTTAGGAGCACTTAGGGAATTATCACTTCGTGAAGTGGCAGATGATATGGACGAGAAAATTAGCCAAACAGTAATAGAACCGATTGGCGTAAAAGAAAAAATTCTTGTTTGTGTACAATACAGTTCAACAGCGGAGAAATTAATACGACGGGGATGGCGCATGGCTGATCGGTTAAATGCTGAATTGTACGTATTAAACGTTGAGAGGGAAAATATAGATTCTCTTTCAGCAGGTAAAAAACAAACAATTGAAGAGTGGAAATCGTTAACGAATCAATTTGATGCGAGTTTTGTATTAGAAGAGGCGAAAGGAAGAAAGCCAGCAGATGTTATTATTGAAGCCGCAAAAAGATTACAGGTAACGCAAATTTTACTTGGACAATCGGCTAGAACAAGGTGGGAAGAAATACGAAAAGGCTCTATTGTAAATGAAATTATGAGACAAACAAAGTATATTGATATTCATATTGTTGCGGATCAAAGAGGGTAAAATAGAGCCGACCTTTTTGGGGGCTCTATTTTACTTTTTGTACAGCATGAAAACTTAGCATTTTCATTGCATATAAGATTACAAGTAAAAACATAATTGCACCTAGGAAGAAAATCCAAAAGTAATTTTGGTTAAATAAAAGAAATCCACCTAGAAGTGGCCCTGTGCTCATACCGAGATAGCGGATGAAGTTGTACATACCGATAGCTGTTGCACGTTCTTGCACGAATTCTTCTGTTAATAAAGTAGTGTGAGTTGGCATAGAAAGTCCCATACTAAAACCGTACAAAGATGTAACGATAATGATGAATGGGATATTGATGCTATATGTGAAAGAGAATAAAACGACACATATAATATTGAAGAAACTCGTAATAAATAAAGCTTGCTTTGTTGTGAGGCGTTTTGGAAAAAACTTGTAGCAAAAACTTCCTAGCATGATAGAAAGAGACATTGGTACAAACATAAGACCAATTTCACTTGCAGCTAGATGAAATGAATTTGTTAAAATGTTCGGTAAAAAAACGAGAAAGCAAAAGTAAATACAAAATTGAATGAAGCCAATAAGAGTAATAGAAAACCCAGTTTTATTTTTTAAGATAAGAGAGTAATTCTTTTGTGCTTTAGACTGCTTAATTACATTTGGCTTTGTTTCTGGAAGTAGTGAAATGTTTATAATTAATAAGATAATGCCAAGTGTAGATAAAAAGAGGAATACAGATAAGTGACCATTTATACTGCCAAGATAACCACCTATGAGTGGAGCCATTGCAGGTGCGAGGGCAAGTAACATTTGGTATAGGCTCATCGCTTCTCCGCGTTCTTTTCCTTCAAATAAATCGCCGATAATCGTTGCTGAAACTACAGGTATAGCCGCTATTCCTATAGCTTGAACAGCTCTAAAAAAGAGAAATAAATAAATGTTTGCCGAAAAAGCACATCCGATTGAACCAATTGTACTAATGACTAAACTAGGGATAAGGACAGATTTTCTCCCTTTTGTATCAATTAAAGGTCCATATACGAGCTGCATAATTGCAAGAACGAATGTGAAAAGTGAAACTGTTACATTTACAAGATAAAGAGAAGTGTGAAAAGAATTTTGAATCATCGGTAAGATAGGTGTGTAAATATTTTGAGCGAAGGAACCGAGTAAGGCACTAATACAGACAACATATAAAATGAAAGTTAGTTTAGATTTTTTCATCTTTTTAACCTCCTTGTATTTTAGTTTCCTTGGAAACTAAATTTATTTTAACATGATTTTCTCACTTGTAAAGATGAAAAAAATTTTTTAAAATGGTATATAGTTAAATTGTTTCTTTGGAAACTTAGGAGGCGAACGGATTGAAGCATACAACGAAGCAAATGGAAATACTGTCGGACATTCGTACACTTTTGCATAAAAAAGAAGAACATTTAAAACGACAAAACGAGAAGTTTCTTTATGAGACAGGTGTAAGTAGTATGTCTTTATCTGAGTTACATGTAATCGAATGTATCGGAAAAAATGGTTTGATGAATGTAACGGCAATTACGACAGAAATGGGCATGACGAAGGGAGCAATCTCTAAAATTTGTACGAAGTTGTTTCAAAAGCAATTCGTTGAGAAGATGCAAATGTTAGATAATCAGAAGGAAATATTCTTCCGTTTAACGGAAAGTGGAAATGAAATATATATAGCTCATGAAAAATTGCATAAAAAAGCTGAAGAAAAGTGGCTGTTACTTTTAGATGGATATACAAAAGAAGAGCAAGACTTTATTCAAAGGTTTATAAAGGATGTCTCCGATCATTTGGAAATATAATTGGAATAAAAAACTCCTTTTTCTCAAGTCTTTTAAATATAATTTCTGAAAGAACTCATATATAATAGAAAAAGATACTTAACATGGTGAATAATTAAAGAGTCAATATATATAGAGGAGCGAGTAACATGCTTGAAAATACGGGTTTAGTATTAGAGGGCGGCGGTATGCGTGGTGTGTACACGGGCGGGATATTAGAATACTTTATGGAACAAGATTTATATTTTCCATATGTAATCGGTGTATCAGCTGGTGCTTGTCATGCGGCGTCGTATCTTTCCAGACAAAGAAATAGAAATAAAACGGTCAATATTGATTATGCATCACATCCGAAATATTTGTCGTATAAAAACTTATGGAGAAAACGTCAGCTATTTGATATGGATTTCATTTTTCATGAAATTCCAGAAAAGCATGTTCCGTTTGATTTTGAAACATATTTTAATAGCCCAGAACGTTTCCTTGTAGGAACGACGGATTGTGAAACAGGACAATCAGTTTATTTTGAGAAAGAAGGAACGAATGATGATGCACTAAATTTATTACAAGCGTCTAGTTCATTGCCTTTCATTGCACCAGTAGTAAATTATCGTGGTAAGCAGTTATTAGATGGCGGGATTTCTGATCCAATTCCAGTTCGTAAAGCACAGGAAGATGGATTTAAAAAATCAGTCGTTATTTTAACGAGAAATCATGGTTACGCGAAGAAAAAATCAAAATTCGGATGGATTGCAGGAAAAGCTTATAAAAAATATCCGAATCTTGTTAACACGATGTTGAATCGTTATGAAGTGTATAATGAAACACTTCACTATATTGAAAAAGAAGAGCAAGCTGGTAATTTATTTGTTATTCGCCCAGAAGTGCCGCTTCAAGTAGATCGTATGGAAAAAGATACAGCAAAACTACAAAGTTTATACGAGCAAGGCTATGAAGATGCAAAGAGACAATTTGCAGATTTACAGGCGTTCTTACAAAAATAATAATTAGGCTGTGGAGATGGAGTTCTCTGCAGTCTTTTTTGTATTACTTGCTTATGTTACTTTTAAAAAATGTATGAATGTTTAAGTGTTTAAAGAGTTTGTAAAACATTGGGGCGTCGTATTGAGGAGAATTTACTTGAGAGGTATTATGACGATGTAGCGCTACTAAACTATTAAATTTATGAGGTGATTGTTAATGAAAGGAAAAGTTTTTTCAATTACGACTTTAGTATTATTAGCAACATCAATCTCAACAAGTGCATTTTATCCAACTCTAAGCGGTCACAAAAGCGGTAACCTACTATCTTACAGAGCTCAAACTACTACGAATCAAAATGCATCTCGTTGTTCAGTAGCAATTTCTTTTATTAAATCAAATGGAAATAATTCATATATTGAAAGCGCTTCAGATAAATTAGGATCCCATGAATCTGGAAGAGCATTAAACGCAACTGTGAGTAATGGTGCATATAACGCCTTTGGTGCAAAAGGACTATACTCTGAGCATTATGCTAATGAAAATAATGACTATCAAGAAGATACACACAAAGGTACTTTTGATAGTAATGGTAACTTACGATTACAGTGGTAAAAAGCATTAAACAGTTGTCTTTATAAATATTTGGATAAGGAGAAGGGGATGTTCATCATCTCCTTCTTATTTAAAAGGAGTAGAGACATGTATTTAGCTTTTAAAAATATAAAAAACAACAAACTGTTTTCAGTCATTCTTCTTATGGCATTTTTTATTTCTTTTCTTTCTATATCAATATCCGCACTTTTAACAGAGTCTAAACGAAACTTTATATCTGCTTTTCAAATAGGTTTTCCAGAGAAAAATCAAATTTTAACTGTTCCGATAGCGAATGCAACTGAATTGGAAGAGATAATTCCTTTCATACAAGATACTTTTGTTAAAAGTGATATTTACGTAGAGAATTTAAAAGCATTAAATAGTTCAGGGGCAACAAAGATCATAGCTGTGAACTTAAAAGATGATTATTATTGGAAGCCATATATTTCTGAAGGACAATATTTTCATCGTGAAAATGTAAACGATATGGTTGTTGGCGATCAAACGAATGTAGAGGAGTTATATGAATTTGATGATACATATAAAAAAATAGGAACTATATCGAGAAAAGACAGTGACGTCGGTGTAGCAGGCATATACGTTCCACTTCAAAACTTACCTACTATATCTAAAAAAGGTATTATCGCGAGTAAACAATTACAATTAACAGTTGTTAATCCTACATCATCTATTCATAACGAAATAAAAAAGTTTATGGGTAGGAGTAAAGAAGTGCTTTCGGGAGATGTTCAAATACTGAATGAACGAGATCTTCAGGAACTACATGTGACACATATAGATCCAGCAAATAAGTATTATTATAAATTCATTCTTGTTGCAATTGTTTCTGGCATTTCTGCAGTTTTATTTTGGATTTATAAAAAAGAAAGAGAGATTTCATTAAAAAAAGCAGTAGGTGCTTCTAATAGATCTATTTACTGTGAACTATATGTTCAAATTTTGTTTATTTCTCTAGTGGCGATGTTGTTGGTTTTTCTGGTGTTAGAAATGTTTTCTGGAACAATTCATACGTATTTTCAGACATACTTATTAAAACCGTTAACACCATATGTATTGGTATGTAATATTGTTTTTATAATTTTTCTTACAATGTTTGTTACTGTAATTCCAATCAAGCACATTATAAATATATATCCTGGAAAACATTTAAGAACGTAGGAGGTCTTCATGTTTTTTATATTTGATTCTATACGGTCTGTGAAAAAACGGTTGTTACCAAGTTTGATTATAGTAATTTCTTTAATTATTGCATTTTCTTCAGCAATAGAATTTGTTAGTAATCTTTCGGGATATCGAAAAATGATGACGTTAGCAAATAATTTATCAACTCATAAAAATTTCTATGAACTTTATGCGACGCAAGATATAACATTGTTTAGCGAAGAAAAAGCGAAAAATGATTATCAAGATTTCATGCAAGGGTTATCTAATACGATACCAATAACAAATAAAACAAATTATTTGTTCCGTAACTATTCACTTAGTTTAAAAAAAGAAAATGGAACGATAAAGACTCTTATTGTTGATAAAGATATTAATAAGTACTTTCATATACGAATTTCACAAGGAAGATATTTTGAGGAATCGGAATTTCATAAATCAGTATTTGATATTAGACCTGTTATATTAGGGGCTAATTATATAGAAAAGGTATCTATTGGTGATGTTATACGATCTGGAAAAATGAAGCTAAAAGTAATTGGCTTTTTAGAAAAAAATTCACCATTTACATATCCTCGAAGTGGTGAAATATCGGATAATCGTATTACATTATTAGATGACATGGCGATTTTACCAATTGGAACAGAAGAAATAGAGTTCTATAGTGTAGAACTTTTATACAATGGGTTAATTATAGAAACAAAGGAGAAGATAAATATAAATGAATTTCAAAAGAAAGTATTAAAGGTAACGGAAGGTAAGGGGTATTCGTATTATGTTACAAATCCGAATAAATTGTTAGAAAATGAAAAACAAGGTATTGATAATATGTCATACCCCTTATTATTAAGCGGTACAGTCTTATTTTTTTCATTTCTATCTATTGTATTGACATCAATGGCAACACTTTATATAGAGCGTAAAAATATTTCTATTAAATCAGCGTTAGGTGCAAGCACTTTTCAAATATGTCTTCCATTTATTATTGAGTATATGTTGTTATTCATTTTATCGATATGTATAGGAATTACGTATTTTCAATGGGAGAATAGCGGAGCGATTGAAATTCAAAAAGAGCTAGAAAATAGTACCGTATCTTTTTTTGGAACGTTAAAAGTCTCTATAGAATCATTGGTTGTTATAGGTGCTTTATCACTTGTAATGATCCTCGTTATATATGCAATCATTTATTTAAATGTATTAAAAATAAAAAATACATATATGAAAGAGGTGTTATAGATGATTCAGCTCGCAAATGTGGCTAAGGGATACGGAAAGAGCAATTTTAGTGCTTTAAAAGATATTAATCTTACAATAGAAAAAGGCGAAATGATAGCCATTATGGGACCATCTGGTTCTGGGAAATCAACCTTGCTTAACATTATTGGCTTAATTGAGAGCCCCTCTACTGGAATGTATTTTTTAGATGGAATGGATACGAGTACATTCAAGTCAAACTATCATAAGTATAGAAACACGGAAGTTGGATTTGTATTTCAGAACTTTTCGCTATTAGATGATTATACAGTTGTTGAAAATGTAATGCTTCCGCTTGTATATAGAAAAATTTCTCATAAGAAACGTATACAAATATCAAAAGAAATGCTGGAAATGGTAGGACTGGAAAGGCATATTAACAAATATCCTTACGAGTTATCAGGAGGAGAACAGCAAAGAACAGCAATAGCAAGGGCTTTAGCACAAGATACAAAAATTATACTTGCTGATGAACCGACTGGTGCTCTCGATCAAGAAAACGGGAAGAAAATTATGAGCATTTTAAAAGAGATTAATAAACAAGGAAAAACGGTGCTAGTTGTTACACATGATCAAAAGGTAGCTGCATATTGTCAGAGGACGATACGGTTACTTGATGGTTGTATGGTATAATATGGATAATGTTATATGAAGAGGTGATACATATGGAAAATGTATATAAAGGACTTAGGCATACCGGATTTACTGCAATGCTTATTTTTGGAGGGGTATTTCTACTTCGCTGGCTCATACATGATGAGATGCTACTGGATCAGCTTATTGGATTTAGTGTAGGAATGGTAATGGTTGTTTCGTCAGTTTCCATTCAAAAGTATAGTAAAGAATTACAGATGAATGAGAAATATTAATAATTTTTAACTGCTGTTATCTTTTTCATAGTTTAGTAATCGTGGAGGCTTTCGTGTGATTGTTGCAAAGGGAAAATAGAGCATCGAATTTCGATGCTCTATTTTTTATTTACGCTTCTTTTTAATAAATGAAAAGGCTAAAGCTGTAATTAAAATACTGCCTTTAATGATATCTTGTGCATAATAAGGAACGTTCATCATTGTGAGGCCATTTAGTATAATTCCGATTAATACCGATCCGAGGAATGTTCCGACTATATTTGGTTTCTTGGCACCGAACATTGCGTAACCGATATAGGCAGCTGCGACTGCATCCATTAATAATGGAGCACCAGCTGAAACTTGTCCTGTTCCAACGCGGCTGCATAGAATAATGCCGCCAATAGAAGCTAGTAAACCACTAATCATATAAGCATATACACGGTAACGATCAGTAGGAATACCGGCTAATCTAGCAGCTTCTCGATTCCCACCAGTCATATAAAAGAAACGACCGTACGTTGTTTTTTCTAAAAATAGATGTGCAATTAAAACGACAGTAAGCATGATAATGACAGGGACTGGAATTCCTAAGACGGAACCTTGACCGATAAATAAAAAGGATGGAATAAAATGTCCTGTTGCACCGGACATTCCTTCATAAATTGAGGATCCTTTTGAAAATGTTAAGTGTAGTCCATTAACGATATACATGATACTTAATGTAGCTAGTAAATCGGGTAGTTTAATTCGGATAACGAGTAGTGCATTTAATAATCCAACTAATAATCCGCAAAGAATAGGAACAAGGAGTGTAACTAATAGTTCTTGTCGATATAAAACGAGACAAGAAGCAGCTGCAATTGTTGCTAAACTAGCGGTAGAGCCGACTGATAAATCAAACCCATCTACAATCAATGTAAAGGTAACGCCGATTGCAAGTAACGTTACGATGGAAATAGAACGTAAAATATCACTAATATTGTTATATGTTAAAAAAGAATCATTGACGATAGAGAAAAAAATTGTAACACCTATAATAATAGCAATTGTACTAAATTGATAAAAAAGATGAGTAGGTAAATATAGTTTCTTAGTTTTCGTTTTATGAACGAGATTCAATGGAATAGCTCCCTTCAGATAAATGTAAAAGCTGTTCAGGAGATAGTTCGCTTGGTAAGTATTCACCTACAAATTCTCCGTTTGCCAGTATAAGAATGCGATCAGCAATATGCAACGCTTCATCTTGTTCTCCTGTGAAATAAATTACGGAACTTCCGTTTTCTGTAATGTTGCGAATGAATTGAAAAATGTCTTGTTTCGCAGCGATGTCTACACCTTTAGTTGGCTCGTCTAAAAGAAATAGATTAGGTTTGAATCCACTCCACTTTGCAATTGAGACTTTTTGTTGGTTTCCACCGCTAAGTGAATGAATATGTGCCTTTGGGTCATTTGGTGAAATACCGAAAGAAGAAATTGCTGTAGTAGCATCATTTAATTCGGTTTGTTTTCGTTTCCAACCTGATTGATGTAAATTTGTGTGACTTATAATATCTTCCGAAAGAAATACGCCTTGTTTTCTTCTTTCTTCTGGTACAAGTGCGATTTTCGCTTTAATCGCATCTCGTGGTGTTTTAATCGTTAGTTTTTGACCGTCTATTTCTGCGTGATAAGTATGAAGAGCACCAAATAACGTTTCAGCAAGTGTTGTTTTTCCACTTCCAATTAATCCGTATATCACAACAGTTTCTCCTTTTCGTATTGTAAGAGAAAGGGGAGAATGACCTTCGTGTAATAGAAGCTCTTGTACTTTAAATAGTTCCTCGCTCCCGGTTTTTGGTGCGGTATTAATAGGAAGTGTAAGTTGTTTTCCAGTCATTGCTTCCACAATTTGTTGATCTGTAATCGTTGTAATGGTTTCAGAAAGGGCAACTTGACCATTATGTAATACAGTTACATCATCCGCGAAATTTCGAATCTCTGATAAACGATGAGAAACTAAAAGGATGCCAATTCCTTTTGATGTTAAATCTTTTAATAGTTTCCCAAAGGTTTCAACTTCTTTTGGTCCAAGAGAAGAAGTAGGTTCATCTAATAAAAGGTAATTTGTATTGTTAGATAAAGCTCTTGCGATAAGAAGTAATTGTTTTTCATGTAATGAACAGTTTGAAACATCTTCCGAAACATTTAAATTTACCTGTACAGTTTGCAAATGTTGTTTAGCAAGTGCGACTAATTTGGACTTTGAAAATAGTACTTTATTGTGCATTGCTAAATGATCGATTAGTACATTTTCTAATACAGATAATCCGGGAATAAGTCCGTGATCTACTTCTTGTGTTACGAAAGAAATGCCATGCTTTTTTGCATCGCGCGGTGAAGTAAAGGAAACAGACTGAGTATCAATTTTTATATCGCCAACAACTGGTTGAATTTCACCAGTTGCTATTTTTAGTAAAGTACTTTTTCCCGCACCGTTCATGCCTAGTAAAGCGTGTACTTTTCCTTTTTGAATATGAATAGAAACATCTTCTAGAACAGGTGTAGCGACATGATAAGAATGTGTAATGTTTTGAAGAGAGAACGTCATCATTTTTTCTCCTTCTCTAATTTTTTCATCCAAGGGGAATATGCATCTTTTGAGTCTCCCCAACCGTTTATATATTTTGATAACTGATCCATTGTTATATTTTCTTTTGGTAAACTATTTTTCTTTACTAAATAAGGTTCTAGTGAATAAATATCTGGCGTTTGTTCACCAGCAATTTTTTTGTATAAAAATCGTACTTGAACCTTACCTACTTCAGCTGGATCAGTTGCAGCTGTAGCAGTCCAAGGTGAGTTTTCTTTTTGCATGAGTTGTAAATCCTCATTACTTAAGTCAATGCCATATACTTTTATATCTGTACGACCAGCTTGTTCAAGTGCTTTAACAGCCCCTTTAGCAAACTCATCCCACGAAGCGAAAATAGCTTGTAAATCGCCTTTTTTCGGATATTTCTTTAGTAAAGCTTCTACTTGTGTTTGTGTATCGAGCGGTGTGTTATTACTAGCAGTACCGAATCTTGCAACTTCTTTTATATTTGGATACCGTTTATAAAAAGCATCAATGATAACATTGCGACGTTCCATTGGAGCAAATCCGCCGACCCATACAACTGCGATATTTCCTTGTCCATTCAAATCTTCCGCTAACGTTTTTAATGATTTCCATGCAAGACTATAGTCATCTTGATCAATAATTGTCACACCTGGCAAGCGTAGATCGTTATCGAACGCAACTACGGGAATGTTCGCCTGTAACGCTTTTTCTACTCCAGGTTTTAGTGCTTCAGAACGGCCATGATCAATTAAAATACCATCCACTTTTGAATTAATAGCAGTATCTAAATTTGCAGCCATTTTTGCTAAATCGTTATCAGAATTGTAGACTTGTACACTGCCGCCAAATAGCTCAACTTGTTTTTTGACACCCTCAATATATTGAGAGGAAAAAGTTCCGATGGACATTTGCATAATTAATGCGATTTTTAATGGCTTCTTCATTTGGCTTGGAATTTCTGTTTGTAATTGATTTTCTACCGTTGTAGTCGCCTTTCTCACAGTTTGTTGCTTTTGTGAAGAGATAGCATCTTGTTCATTTGTACATGCTGCTAATGTAAATAAGAGAAAAATAAGTACGATGGAACATAATTTTTTCATAAAAAAATCCCTCCTAAACTAAAAAGAGAGAGGAGGGAGTGAAAATAAAAAACGCCTTTTCATATAGAAAAGACGCCTTATCATATTACTCTTATCTTTCAACACAATGTGTTGTAAGAATTAGCACCGTGCCCATAAATGGGTCGGTTGCCGGGCTTCGTAGGGCTCATCCCTCCACCTGCTCTTGATAAGACATCGAATATTTAACTATTTTGAATTATTCCACAAACGAATGGTGTTGTCAAACAGTATTTATAAAAAAATCCCTCAGGAAGAGGGATTTTAATGTGGTAAGAATATCAATTGATAAGCAAACAAAATTCCAAATACATATACAAGTGGGTGAACAGCACGGAATTTACCTTTCGCCACTTTCATAAGTGGGTATGAAATAAATCCAAGAGCGATACCTGTTGCGATACTTGATGTAAGTGGCATGCTTAAGATTACTAAAAATGCTGGGAATGCTTCATCAAATGCGTCCCAATCGATGTGGCGAACTGAACCCATCATAAGACTACCAACGATAATTAATGATGGTGCAGTAATAGCTGATACACCAGAAACGGCACTTACTAATGGTCCGAAGAATGCTGCTAGTGCGAATAGAACAGCTACTGTAACAGTTGTTAAACCAGTACGACCACCAGCTGCAACACCAGCAGATGATTCAATGTAAGCTGTTGATGGTGTTGTTCCGAACATAGAACCGATTGTTGCTGAGAATGAGTCAGATAGAAGAGCGCGTCCAGCTTTTGGAAGCTTTCCGTCTTTCATAAATCCACCTTGTTGTGCAACGCCAAGTAATGTACCTGTTGTATCGAATAGTGTAACAAGGAAGAATGAGAATACAACGCCATATAATCCGTAGTTAATTACGTCAGATACAGCAGTAATTGGATTTGAAACGATAATTCCTTCTGGTAATCCAGGCATTGATGTAACACCGTTTGAGAATGTTAATTGCCCTGTGAAGAAAGCGATAATACCAGTTAATAGCATACCAATAAATAGTGCGCCATTTACATTTAAAGACATAAGAACAATAGTAATTCCAAGCCCAGCCAATGCTAGTAGAACTGGAGCAGAGTGAAGATCACCAAGTCCAACTAAATTTGCATCATTTTTTGTAACGATACCTGTTAAACGTAAACCGATAAAGGCGATGAAAAGACCGATACCAGCAGTAATTGCATGTTTTAAGTTTTCAGGAATTGCTTCCATTAATTTTGTACGGAAAGATGTAAATGATAGCAAAATTAAAATCATACCTGCTACGAATACAGCAGAGAATGCAATTGCGAAAGTCATGCCTTCATGAGCTTTTACAACAGAGTAAGAGAAGTAAGCATTTAATCCCATACCTGGCGCGATTGCGATTGGTAAGTTTGTAAAGATTGCCATAAATAATGTTCCGACAACAGCAGCGATAATTGTTGCTGTAAATGCTTGTTCAAATGGAACACCTGCATCCCCAAGGATAACAGGGTTTACGACAATGATATATGCCATTGTTAAGAAGGTAATAATACCTGCCATAATTTCAGTTTTAATAGAAGTTTTATGTTTTGAAAGGTTAAACATATAAACATCCTTTCTGTTTACGAATAATTTTCACAACAGTTATATATAATATTCGTTTTTTAACTGTTTTGCAATAGTTTTGTATAAAAAGTTTACAACAATTCATATTTTGTGTCTTAAATTCGAATATTAATCGTAACTTGATGTGTGAATTTCAGTTTTTATTATGCACATTATAAGGAAAAGGAGTTGAAAGAAGCTATGCCACAGCAAAAAAACTTTGTAACAATGCCAGCGCAACATCAAAATAAACAGCCTGGTATTGAATCATTAATGAATCCACTTCCGCAGTTTGAAGATTCAAATTATAAAGGTAGCGAAAAGTTAAAAGGAAAGAATGTATTAATTACAGGGGGAGATAGTGGGATTGGACGAGCTGTTTCCATCGCTTTTGCGAAAGAGGGAGCAAATATTGCGATTGCTTATTTAGATGAGGAAGAAGATGCTAATGAGACGAAGCAATATGTTGAGAAAGAAGGTGTAAAGTGTGTATTGTTGCCGGGTGATTTAAGTGATGAACAGCATTGTAAAGATGTTGTTCAAGAGACCGTCCAGCAGCTAGGTAGTTTAAATATTTTAGTAAATAACGTTGCACAGCAATATCCACAGCAAGGGCTAGAGTATATTACAGCAGAACAGCTAGAAAAAACATTTCGTATTAATATTTTTTCTTATTTTCACGTTACGAAAGCAGCACTTTCTCATTTGAAGAAAGGAGATGTCATTATAAATACGGCATCTATCGTTGCATATGAAGGGAATGAAACGTTAATTGATTATTCCGCAACGAAAGGAGCAATCGTAGCTTTTACAAGATCACTTTCTCAATCGTTAGTGCAAAAAGGGATTCGTGTAAATGGTGTTGCACCAGGACCGATTTGGACACCGCTTATTCCATCGAGCTTTGATGAGAAGAAAGTCTCTCAGTTTGGGAGCAATGTCCCGATGCAAAGGCCTGGTCAACCATATGAGTTAGCGCCGGCATACGTATATTTAGCGTCTGATGATTCTTCTTATGTTACTGGACAAATGATACATGTAAATGGGGGCGTTATTGTAAATGGATAGTTTTCATTTATAAGAGCAAAGTAAAGCTAATTACAATTATTATGGTGAGCGCTAGGGGGGATATAGGTGAAAAGGGTATGTTTCGTCTTACTATTATTTTTCTTCCTACCGGTTAGTGCTTTTGCTGATACAGATCATTTAATACTAGTTAATCTTACGACAAACCAGTTGTCTTTTTTTGAGAATGGAAATTACACAAAAACATTTCCAGTAACGACTGGAAGAGATCGTACACCTACGCCTGAGGGTAATTTTTGTATTATAACGAAATTTAAAAATAAAGAATACCATCGAAAAAAAATAGCTGGGGGTGCACCGAATAACCCTCTTGGTACGAGATGGCTTGGGCTAGATAAGAATGAATATGCGATTCATGGGACAAACCGGGAATGGACGATTGGAAGTAGGGAATCAAATGGCTGTATTCGCATGCATGACAGGGATATACAATGGTTATATGACCGAGTACAATTACAAACAAAAGTAATCATTTCTCGTTTTCATACGAGCCCCGAATATGAAGCGAATAAGCTTGGTTATCGCGTTGTGAGCTGGAATGGTCGAAAAATAGAAAAAGAACAAATTGGAATACTTACGTTAGTAGACCGCGCGGATATATATTGGCAAGAACCAAATGGACAGTTAACGAAAGTGAAAACGGTATTGCCAAATGAAAGATATCCGGTGTACTCAAAACGAAAAGATGGAATATATTATATAGGAAACAATTCGTATATTATAGATGAAACAGGAGAGAAAATTCGTTACGAGCAAATTCCTTCTTCGATTTTAAGTAATATATATAAACGGAAATACAATGTTCCGTAATGGCTACCGTATTATAGACGGTAGCTTATTTATACTTGGAGTTTAACTGCAACTATTGTATTTTGCTGAATATAATACAGTACAGATAGGGGGCGGTTATATTATGAAAAGTGAATTTGCGTTTAAAGTTTTCTTAGTAACGACCTGTTTATTTATCGTGTATTTATATGCGTTTCTCGTCTTTTCTTTTTATGTTCCATATGTTGATTTAATATTGTTCTTTGGATTTATTTGGGCGTTTGTGAAAGCGAGGGAAGGAGAGAAGAGTATATATCGGCGCATTACCTTATGCGGAACGGTAGTTCTCGTTATTTTGTACTTTTTTATTATGCATGATTTTTGGAGGGGGATATAAAAAAGCATACGATGAATCGTATGCTTTTTATGTTTAATATTTAGGCTTAAATGTATGACAACAAGTCTCTATACTCGTTGCTACAGAACTTTCTAGCGTCTCGTTTGTTAAAACAGTAGCTGTATATGAATCATTTTCAGTTTGACCAGTTTCATCTGCATCAGGCTGAACGACGATCGCACTTGCTTGACAAAAGTTACCTTGTCCCCAAAAAGAACAGTTGGAAACAGAACATCTTACTTCTGGCATAAAACCCCCTCCTTATACATTAGTGTGGGATTTTACGCCCATTTCATGTGTAGAAGGAGTTTCCTTTTCTTATTACTTTTTCGTTTGCTCAAGCCATTCTTTTAATTTGTCTTTCGGCTGTTCACCACTAATACGGCTCACTTCTTTGCCATCTTTAAAATGAATGATTGTTGGTGTACCTTGAATTTTATATTCATCCCAAGGAGCATCTAATTTTTCAATATCCATAACTTTCATATCAACGTTCAAGTCTTTAGCCATTGGCACTACGACAGGAGATAATTTTTGGCAATGAACGCAAGATGTTTGATAAAAGTATACTGTTTCTTCTTTTTTCTCTTTTAAATTCTTTTGAAGATCTGAAAGAGAGATTTTATTTGTGTAGTAGTCAGGACCATCTGTTTGACTACCAGTAGCATTATCAATTTTTTGGCTAGTTGAAGCTTTTTTTTCTTCCATTTGTGTTACAGCGAAAATTGCCGCAAACAAGGCGATAATAATACCACCAAATATAAGCATTTTTTTCATTCTTTCATCTCCTTATTTGTTTTTGATGACAATAAAGCTACAAACAGCGATTGTAATAAAGCCGATAAGTGCTAAAAACGGGATTGTCACAAAGCCGAACCAGTTTATGTATTCTCCCGTACATGGTACACGTCCACAAGCTGCCCCAGTAGCTGAAAATGCTGCGACTTTTTGAATTGCATAGTGATATAAAGAAATACAAGCGCCAATAGTTGCGATTGGTAAAGAATAATTTGCGATGCGATAGTCTTTCTTTGCTACAGCGATACCGAGCCATAAAACGAATGGATACATAAAAATACGTTGATACCAACAAAGAACACAAGGCTCAAATTTCATGATTTCGGAAAAGTACAGACTTCCTAGTGTAGCGATAAAAGAAGCTCCCCATGCGGTAAGTAAAGCATATTCTTGCTTTTTTTCTCGTCCCATATTTTATACCTCTCTTATAATAGTTACATACTAAATTATAGTATGAAGTGGTATGGAAAAGAAAGAAAAAATATGTTTATCAATAAAAGTTTTATAAGGAGAAACTTTTATTGATATAAATATTTTAAAAAAGCGCCATTCTCCGGAAGAGAATAGCGCTATAGTTTACATTTGAATTTGTTCTACTTCTTCTACATGCGACTTTTGGGATGCGTGGTCAATATATTGAAATAGGAGCTGCAATTGTTTATCAACTTCTGGTAGTTCTTTACTGTATTGATAAGCGTGTAAAAAATGCTCAATACGCTTAGAAAATAATTGATCGTTCGTTTGAACCATGAGAACGAGTAATTTATCCCAGTTACAGCAATACGTGTAATAGAGAGCTTTATCATAGTCGTTATATGTTTGCACTGTGTACCCTCCTTACCGAGAGTTATATATAGTGTGTGATAAGTAAGGAGAAATACACTTGAAAGAATTTGTTAAGAAAAAAAGTGAATGAAAAGAAAAAACGAGGAGTTTCCTCGTTTTTTAAGCTTTTGGCATTGGTGTAGGTGTTGGTTTGCCATAGCCTTCTTTGTATTTATTATCGATATAGTTACGAATTTCAAGCGTTGATTTTCCTTTTTGTTTCATGGAAGCAGATTCAACTGCGATTTCTAGGCAATTGACGCAAGTCGTTGCATGGGAGTCCCAAACAACTTCACCATTCTTTTTAATTTCACGAATAAAGCAGTTTTTATTATTTTTATGTCCTACACTTTCACCGCAACCACAATAGCATGGAATCCAATCTAATAGCTCTGCATTTTGTCCAGCGACGGTGTAGATATCTTTCATTTGTGGATCAAGCTTATCTAGGAAGGTCGGAAGTGTGTCGACTCCTTTTGTTTTCTCTTGAATGTCAGCTTGCTGAGTGTGCGATGCGTGGTCATGTTCTTCTTTTTTTGATTCAGAAGATTTTTGGTCATTTGTACCAGTACTTCCGCATCCAGCAAGAATTAAGCTTAGTACTGCAAGTAAAGAAAATACATACTTTTTCATTCGCTTGTCCCCTTTACAAATGTATTAACCAAATTGTATCAAATATCATGGTGCGTTGGGTGAAGATTTTTTCGACTGATTTTTGAAACGCCACCGCAGTGAATGGAATAGAAATAAAAGTGGGATATAAGCGTATACAATATATAATCCAACCTGGGAGAGTACTGTATTTAATGTATTGATACTTTCACGGTTTGTGAAAAATAAGGATGAAATAAATATAGCTGCGATAAAAAATGGTAATGTAATTTTAACCGGTATGTGAAAGGCAGTTTTACTAATACGACAAGAAGACCAAATGGTTAAACAAAGATTAGGTAAAATAATAAGAAACCATAGGAAAATAATAATGTACTCAAATCTTTGGATAAAAGGAACCTTAATGATTTTTAGCATCGTTAATGTTGGCCAAATTGTATGATGTAGTTGTCCTTGGCTATAGTACATAAGGGACACAATTGCTAGCATGACATATAAAATAGTTGTAAAGGCAATACCGCCATGTGCCCATTTATGTAGTGATTTTCCTTTTTTAATAAGCGGATAAAAGATAAGAATTGCTTCAAATCCAAGAAATTCTAATGCAGATGATTTTGCTGAAGTTAGAATTTCTACAGGTGAATGGGTAAGAATTGGTAAAATGTTACGGACGTGTGCATATTTCATAGGAAAAACTAAGAAAAGTAGTACGAATATCGGTATTACGACGCCCCAAAAACAAATTCCTGTTACAGAGCGGAATCCACCTTTTATTACGTAATAGGTCACGAGCAAAAATAATAACGTTAATTTCCATGGCTTAATTGTAGGGAAGACCCATACTTGAATGACTTCAATATATGTACGAAGCACAGTTAGGCAAAATAAGAGAAGATATGCAGCAAAGCACATAGACAAAAAAGTTCCAATCCATTTTCCAAAGCATGTCTTATGAATGGTCATTAAATCATTATCTTTATCCAACATTTTTAACATACAAAACAGTACGATATGAGTTATAATACCGGCAACAATAAGGGCAATCCAAGCATCATAACCAGCATATTGTGCAATAATACGTTGATATCCTAATACACCTACTCCAACTTGAAGAGAGTGTAATAGAAGAAATGTGAAATAAGGAGAAACGGTTATTGTTTTATTTTGTTCAGCCATTGTAACACCTCACTATTCTCCGATACCAGATTGCACGACATTGATTTGTACATGAACGGCAACATCTACATTAGGGTACATGTCTTGAATTTGTTTCATCGTCCATTTTCTTGAGTGGCTACGAATTTCTTCTCGTATACCTATTGGATCCACTTCTTTTTCTTGAAATTGTTTTATTAATTCGTTTAAATGGTTTTCAATTGTTTTTTCTACATGTTTTTTTACGTATTTTACATTTTCTGTCTTTGATAAATCGAGCCAAGGCGGAGCGTTTTTTATGAGCCCGTTTAATTTGAGGTGAATATGGATTTTCGGGATGTTACCGGTATCCGAAAGAGAGCAAATGCTATTTCCAGATAAGTTTTGAGTGGCAATTAACCCTTTGTGCTTACCTTGACGTATCGGAACCTCGTAACGGCCATTTTTAGTTGGATTAATGAGCAATTTTAATAAAAAAGATCCCTTTTTATCTGTATACATAACCACTTTATCCTTTTTTAAAAAAGCGAGTCCCTTAATGGAAGCAGACTGGTCTTCATCCACTTTAATATAAGGAAGAAATGGATCGCATCCTGATGAATAAAAGTTATACAAGAAAATATTTAATGCAGTTCGTGGAATTGTTTCGTTTTCTATATTTTGCTCTAGTAAATCAGAAAGATATAGTGATCCATTTGTTTTGACATGTTTGAGAAGCTTTTCAGTTGAACCGTCTACAAGTGCTAGCTGTACGTCACGGCCAATGTTAGGATCACGCTGTAAATTGTTAATAATATCACCAATTCCATGTTCACCAAATGCTTTTCCGAACAGTACGACACGCATTTGACCTACGGCGATAGTATGTGGTGATTTGGCGTTTAGTCGTGAAGAAATTGTTTCAATCGTGCCAGCCGTAGTTGATTGGGTTTGTGGTTTGGATTGCACGCCTTTTGTGTAATCGGGATAGAGGATCGTCCCGCGGAATTGTTTGTCTTTTGTTATATCGAATCCGCCTACATGAATAATTCGTTGTGTGTCTACTATATTCGCTTGTGTACATCCGGATTGGAAAATTAAAACGATAATAGCCGAGCATAATAAAATGTTTTTCATTTTTCCTCACCATCACGCTTTTCTTTCGCTTTGCTTGGATCATAGCGCCATTTCTTTTTTGGTCTCAGGAAAGAAGCACGTCCAGCGGTTTGACTAAATGGTAAGCGAAGGAGCCCTTCTGCTGTACCTAACCCGCGAAATGGGTATAAAGGTAATAAGTAAGGTGATCCAAGTGATTTTAAGCGAATTAAATGAGCCAATATGAATACGAACCCGACAATGAGACCTAGACCACCAAATGCTCCAGCCAAAATGATGAGTGGAAATCGTAATATCCGAATTGTGGAAGACATTTTTACTGTCGGTGTTGTAAAAGATGCAAGTGCTGATAACGCAACCGCAATTAATAAAATAGTACTCGTTAAAGCGGCTTCGACAGATGCTTGCCCAATTACAATCCCGCCAACAATACCAATCGTTTGACCGACTTTGGTCGGTAAACGTGCTCCAGCCTCGCGTAGTAATTCAATAGTAATTTCTAAAAAGAGTGCTTCTAAAATAGGTGGAAATGGTACGTTAGCTCTAGAATAAATAATAGGGCCAAGTAAATCGGCCGGAATCATTTGATAGTGATATGTTAATACCGCTGTATAAATGGCTGAAGAGAATAAAGAGAATGCTGCTCCAAAAAAACGAACTAATCTAAGAAATGAGCCTGCTATCCATGGTAAATAATAATCTTCTGGTGAGACGAAGAAATCGAGCAATGTCGCTGGGCCAGCTAATGCATACGGTGAACCGTCGGTTAAAATGACAACCCCTCCATTAAGTAATGCATAAACGGAACGATCTAAACGTTCTGTAGGTAGTAAAACTGGAAATGGGGAGTTGCTATTATCACTAATAAACTGTTCAACCATAGTTGCATCGAAAGGGACATCAAAATCGATATCTTGTAGACGTTGTAGTGCAGTATTAATATGTTGTTCATTTGTGATTTCTTCCATATAAGCAACGGCTACTTTTGTTTTTGATATAGATCCAACTTGGACTTCTTTAAAAATTAACTGCTCGGTTACAATATTTCGGCGTAGTAAATGTATATTTATATCAATATTTTCAACGAATCCAACTTTTGGTCCGATAACGCTATATTCGTTTTCAGTATCATTTGCTAGTCGGGTGCCCAGCACGTTACTTTCTGCGCGTACGAGTGCATATTCCTTCGTTGTCGCATCACTTTTTCGTTCTATAAGTACATATCCCCCTAACAACTTTTCACGAACATCATTAGTGGAAGGATTAATCATAATATCTTCAATGAATATAACATTTACTAAATCATTTATACTGTGAATGTTTTCTAGCTCTTTTTTTAGAGGTGTTAAAATGAATTGTTTAACAATGAGAGATTCTACAGTTGATTTATAATAAAATAAACAGAGAGTTTCTTCTTGGTCGATGTTGTAAGACACGAAGTCCATGGATTCTTTCATACTTTTTACAAATTCTGGAACAGAACAGACTGATTTATGTTTTTGTTTCTTTGATGATAAACGAAACATTTTCTCACCCCTAACATACGTTATTTACTTGTGTTAGTTTTTGGGAAAGACGGGAATTTATACTTAAAAATTGAAAGTTCATAAAGAAAAGGAAGAGTAGTGAGTACCTCTTCCTTTTTGGCGTGTTAATTTGTTCTCTTTTCTTTAATTGACTTCACTAATTTCATCATTTCCGCCCGTATATCTTCTCTTTTTACATTTAATTTTTCGGCAATTTGTTTAATGTCCATTCCATCTTTTTTCATTTTTAATACATCATCAAGAGGGGTATTACTTTTTTGAGAGATGATTGTTAACACAGCAAGATGACGCAATTTGATGTTATATTCTTTCATTTTTTGCTTGAGCTGATCCGGTGTGGATTTTTGCATAGTTGCCAACTGTTGTAGTAGTGCTTGTTTTGTTTCTTTATTCATATGATGCTTTTTCAGCTTACTTGGATCTACACCGAAATGCTCGGCTGTTTTCTCCCAAGATTTATTTTGCTTATAGTAAGCTAAAACGTCTTTTATTTCTTTATTACTAATTTTTGCGATATGAGCAGCTTTCCAAATTTCATGTTTGTTATAGCCGAGTTTTTCTAGCGACTGCATTTCTTCTTCTGAAATTGGTTTATGGTGATGCATTGTTACTTCTTTTGGTGTGGCAGCGGACGTAGGGACGGTGGATATCCCACATAATAATGCTGCCATAGTCATACTTACCGCGATTTTTTTGTACATGTAAACTCCTCCTAGATGGATAGTGTGGAAAACTGTACACATATCATTTCCATAAAATGTGAAATACTTGTGAACAAGTTAAGTTTTTTTATTCACAGCATGGAATGACGTTTTTAGAAGTTTTCCAACATAAAACATTGATTAATAGTAAAAAACTAAGGTATAATCGAAATTGAAAATCAATATCAATACTGACGATAAACTTATACATATAGATAAAAATAAGGGAGAGATAAATATGACTACATATACTTCCATCGCTAATGTGATTAAAGAAAGGCGCTCTGTTCGTACATTTACAGATAAAGCAGTAGAAAAAGATTTATTAATTGAACTATTAAACGATGCAACATGGGCGCCAAATCATAAAAACCGTGAACCATGGAATTGTAAATTATATATTGGAGAAGGCCGTCAGAAATTAGTAGACGCAGTATTAAACTCTTTCACAGAAGAAGAAAGAGCGAAACGCGGTAAAATTTTATCTGATCGTTTCTTAAGTACACCTGCACAAATCGTCGTATATATAAATGAAGACCCACGTCAAATTCAACGTGACGAAGATTACGCTGCAACATGTGCATTTATGCAAAACTTCCAACTTCTTGCTTGGGAACGTGGATTAGGTACTGTTTGGAAATCAGGCGGATTAAACTATAATCCATTATTTATAGAAGGACTTGGTTTAACAAGAGGTCAACGCATCGTTGGAATTCTTCACCTTGGCTATTTCGATAAAGCGCCAGAAGGAAAAGCTCGTACACCGATTACGGAGAAGATGGAGATTATTGAAGGTTAATAGATAAGACATTCTCGTTTTTATGAGGATGTCTTTTTATTATGCAATCAATCCTCATGAAAGCTTGTTTCCAATCATACACTTTCTTAAGGGAAAGTGTAAGGAGGGAAAATAATGAGAGCAAGTGACGATAAAGCACTGCAATATGCGATTGCGGAAATTACGGAAATTGCGACTGGATTTGGGCTTGATTTTTATCCGATGCGTTATGAAATATGTCCAGCAGAAATTATTTATACATTTGGTGCATATGGGATGCCGACGCGGTTTTCACATTGGAGTTTTGGAAAACAGTTTTTCAGAATGAAATTACAATACGATTTAGGTCTTAGTAAAATATACGAACTCGTTATTAACTCTGATCCATGTTATGCCTTTTTATTAGATACGAACTCGTTAATTCAAAATAAATTAATTGTAGCGCACGTTTTAGCACACTGTGACTTCTTTAAAAATAATATTCGCTTCTCTAATACGAAACGAGATATGGTGGAGAGTATGGCGGCAACGGCTGATCGAGTGAAAGCATATGAGCATAAGTACGGAAAGGCAGAAGTCGAAACATTTTTAGATGCCGTACTTGCCATTCAAGAGCATATTGACCCGTCGCTCATGCGTCCGAAACTTGCTTGGAGTATTGATGATTTAGAAGAAGAAGTAGAAAAGAAAAAGGCATCACAATACGATGATCTATGGAATTTAGATGATCGAAATAAAAAGAGAGAACGATCCAATATACGCAAAAAGAAGAAGATTCCACCGCAACCAGAGAAGGATTTACTCCTCTTTATTGAAGAATATAGCCGTGAGCTAGAAGATTGGCAGCGAGACATATTAACGATGATGCGTGAAGAAATGTTATATTTCTGGCCGCAGCTTGAAACGAAAATCATGAACGAAGGCTGGGCGTCCTACTGGCATCAACGCATACTTCGTGAAATGGACTTAACATCTGATGAAGCAATTGAATTTGCGAAATTAAATGCAGGTGTTGTACAGCCATCAAAAACAAGTATTAATCCATACTACCTCGGTATTAAAATGTTTGAAGATATTGAAGAACGGTACAACAATCCGACTGAAGAAATGAAGCGACGAGGCGTAAAACCAGGATCTGGCCGTGATAAAATGTTTGAAGTACGCGAAATTGAATGGGACGTATCGTTCCTAAGAAACTACTTAAATAAAGATCTTGTTATGCGAGAAGATATGTACTTATTCCAGCGCCAAGGAAAAGAATATAAAGTAATAGATAAAGAATGGGAAAATGTGCGTGATCAACTCGTAAATATGCGGACAAATGGTGGGTTCCCGTACTTAGTAGTAGAAGATGGAGACTACTTAAAGAACGGAGAATTATACATTAAACATAGTTACGAAGGAATCGAGCTCGATTTAAAATACTTAGAAAAGGTATTACCATATCTTCATCAACTATGGGGAAGAACTGTGCATATGGAGTCGATTGTGGAGAGTAAGGGCGTTGTGTTTTCTTATGATGGGAAGATGGTGCATCGGAAGTATGTGTGAGGAGAAGAATGGACATAGGATACTGTGTCCGTTCTTTTTATTTGAAAAATTTATTTATATTTTTTACTTAAGGTAAAGAATATGACTAATTGTTTGAGTTTGTTAAGTCAACGTAATTAATAATGATTATCATTATTAATTACGTTGACTTCTGGAAAAAGAAAAACTAGAATTTATAAAGGGATCCTCAATTGTTTGCTATCACTTGTATAGGAGGTAAGTTATGTTGTATAGCTTTATTTCTATAAGATATATGTTGGCTCTTTATAGTTTTGGTGTTCTTTTTATCTTTTTTTGTATAGTATTTTTGGTGAATCAAAAGGTCTATGCAGAAGATGTACCGTGGACATCGGTTTCAAATGAGGGAGAACGTGAACTGTTTCAAGAACAATTATTGTATAGTAATGATCGAAGGGGAGAAGATCTTGTTTCGCCCTCATTTGAAGGGCGAAAACATGGTGGGGAAGATTGGGGAGCATATTTGGAAAATAGTAAGTTAAGTTATTCATTCAACATTCTTACCTATTCTCTTATAGGAATAAATGATCGAATACGGGTTAATGATAGAATTAGCGCTACAGTCCATGTAGCAACTCAGTATAATAGTGGAGAAATTTATGGATGTACAGGAGTACTAATTAGTAAAGATACAGTACTTACAGCTGGACATTGTATTTACAATAAAGAAATTGGTAGATGGGCGACAAATGTTATTGCAACTCCATGGCGTAATGGAGGATAAGCACCGTATTTATCTTTTTATGTTAAAAATAAAGAAAAACAGCCAATAAAAAATTTTGAAATTATACTTATGAAAGACGAATCACCTGAGCCCAGTAAAGAAATTGGGATCTCAATAGGGAAAACAGACGAAGAAGGAAAAGTTATTTGGAGTAATGTAATGAAGGGAAAATATATTATATTTTTGCCGAATAGTAAGACGCAAATAGTTAGAGTTAAAGACAGAGATGAATCGAGAGTAATAAATATATCATTGTAAAAAACGAATCTATTTGGATTCGTTTTTTATTGGTAAGTAAAGTAGTTGAAAAAAATTTAAAAAAGTAAATCCTTTACAATATACCCTTAAGGGTATATGATATTATACAAAGTTATAAAGTAATGTATAATATAGTTACGATTACGGAGGTGGTCTATAGTGGAATATAATCAAGATATGAAAAATAGATTGAAACGTATTGAAGGTCAAGTTCGTGGTGTGCTTCGTATGATGGAAGAAGGAAAAGATTGCCGAGAGGTTATTACACAGTTAACGGCATCTCGTTCTGCCCTTGATCGTACAATTGGGCTCGTTGTTGGAACGAATTTAGAGCAATGTTTGCGTGAACAGTTTGAAAGTGGTAATGGTTCAAATGAAGAGTTAATTAAAGAAGCTGTTCAATTACTTGTAAAAAGCCGATAATCTGTCAAACATAAGTGTTGACAGATTTTCAAAAACGTTTTAATATACCCCTACAGGTATATGTATATGAATTGTGGAGGAATCGATTATGAGTATAAAAGTGGATATGAGTTTAGATTGTAAAGGTTTGGCTTGTCCGATGCCTATTGTGAAAACGAAGAAGACGATAGAAGGGTTAGCACCAGGGCAGGTGATTGAAGTTAAGGCAACAGATAAAGGATCTACGGTAGATATAAAAAGTTGGGCGGGTAAAGTAGGACATCAATATATCGGGACGAAACACGAGGGTGATGTATTGGTGCATTATGTTAGGAAAGCAAACGAGCATGAAGTGAATGAAGTTGTGAAATATCCACATACAATTACGAATGCAGAATTACAGTCTATATTGTCTCTTGGCGAAGAATGCATTGTATTAGATGTTCGCGAAGCAGCGGAGTTTGCTTTTGGTCATATTCCATCGGCCATTTCGGTACCATTAGGTGAATTAGACAGCGCAGTGTTAGATCAGACGAAGCAAATTTATGTTATTTGTCGAGCTGGTAACCGTAGTGATGTAGCTTGCCAAATGTTGAATGAGAAAGGTTATTTAAATGTGAAAAATGTCATTCCGGGTATGTTAGAGTGGCAAGGGAATATAGAGAAGTAAATTTTTTTGAATGAAAATATACCTATGGGGGTAATCAAATGGATGTTAAACAGTTACAAGCAAAAGATGTGGCAGAGAAAGTGTTATTCGGAGAGTTATTTATTTTAGATGTTCGTAATGAGGCGGATTATGAAGATTGGAAAATTGAAGGGAAGCAAGTTTCTTCTATTAATAAACCTTATTTTGATTTGTTAGATGGTGTAGATCATATTGTAAGTGAATTACCTAAAGATAAAGATGTTTTAGTAGTATGTGCAAAAGAAGGGTCTTCTATATTTGTGGCAGAGCAGTTAATAGAGGTTGGATTACAAAATATTTATTATTTAGCTGGTGGCATGAAAGCTTGGAGTGAATATGTAAAGCCTATAAAAGTTGGAGATTTAAAAAATGGCGGAAGTATGTATCAGTTTAACCGCCTAGGAAAAGGCTGTTTATCTTATATGGTCGTTTCAAACGGTGAAGCAGCAGTTATTGATGCGGTAAGGACAGCCGAGGCATATGAAGAGTTTGCGAAAGAGCACGGCGTTACGATTACGAATGTAATGGATACACATTTACATGCAGACCATATTTCTGGTGGACGTAAGTTAGCTGAAAAGGTAGGTGGTACGTATTGGTTACCGCCAAAAGATGCCGAGGAAGTTGTTTTCTCATACGAACCGCTTGTTGAAGGATCTGTTATTACGGTGGGGGGTACTAAAATTGTAATTGACGCATTATACTCACCAGGGCATACGATTGGAAGTACGTCATTCATTGTAGATGATTCTTATTTATTATCAGGCGATATTTTATTTGTAGATTCAATTGGGCGTCCTGATCTTGCTGGTAAGGCTGAAGATTGGGTGAGTGATTTAAGAAATACGTTATATACACTGTATAAGGAACTGTCTCAAGATTTAATTGTTTTACCAGCTCATTATTCAAAAATAAGTGAAATGGATGAAAGAGGCGTTGTGAGTGCGAGCTTACAAGATCTATTTAAAGAGAATGTAGGATTAAATATTGCTGATGAAGTGGAGTTTCGTAAAACTGTGACAGAGAATTTACCACCTCAGCCAAATGCATATGAAGAAATTCGTCAAACGAATATGGGGAAAATTCATCCGAGTGTGGAAGAAGAGCGTGAAATGGAGATTGGCCCAAATCGTTGTGCAGTGCATGAGTCATTATAAAAATAACAAATTGGAGGAATTAATGATGAATATAAAACAAGTATTAGATGCGAAGGATTTAGCATGTCCGATGCCGATTGTAAGAACGAAAAGAGCGATGGATACTTTACAATCGGGCGAAGTGTTAGAAGTACATGTAACGGATAAAGGGTCAATTAAGGATATTCCAGCGTGGGCAAACAAAACTGGTCATGAAATCGTAAAGCATGTAGAAGAAGCTGATGTGCTGAAGTTTTGGATTAAGAAGGCGTAGGAAAAAATATTGTTATAAATGCAGAGAGGTTGGTTATATGAACACAATATTAAGTACGCTTTTCATTGTACTTGCTACATGGTTTGTTATTTCGCGCTTTTTACCAGTGAAAGGTGTTCAAAATATAAATGGAAAAGAATTAAAAAGTATAGTGGGGAAAAAGGGGAAGTACTTTATTGATGTCCGTACAGTAGGTGAATATAGAGGAAATCATATGAAAGGATTTCAGAATATCCCGTTAAATGAGTTAGCAAGTAGAGCAAGTCAGTTAGATAAAAATAAGGAAGTAATCGTTATTTGCCAAAGTGGAATGAGAAGTAAGCAAGCTGCAAAGATGTTGAAAAAACTAGGGTTTCAGCAAGTAATAAACGTTTCAGGTGGTATGAATGGTTTGTGAGGAGGACTTTAAAATGAAAGAAATGACAGCAAAAGAATTAGAAGAAAAATTGTTAAGTAAAGAAGCAGTAAATATCGTAGATGTCCGTGAAGTAGAAGAAGTAGTTGAAGGGGGAATTCAAGAAGCATGTAATATTCCACTAAGGCTATTAGAGTTTCGTATGCATGAGTTGGATAAAAAGAAAGAATATATTATCGTGTGTCGCTCTGGCGCGAGAAGTGCAAGAGCCGTTCAATTTTTAGAAGGTTACGGTTTTCAAGCGATCAATATGGTAGGTGGTATGTTAGCTTGGGAAGGTAAAGTCATATAGCATAGAGATAAAAGATTTGAGCCTTTTTATAAACAATTAAATACCCCTATAGGTAATTTAGAGGAGGAACAACATGGAACAGCAGAAAAAAACGACAATCGTTTTATTTAGTGGAGATTACGATAAAGCAATGGCTGCTTATATTATTGCAAATGGTGCAGCGGCGTATGATCAAGAGGTAACTATTTTTCATACTTTCTGGGGATTAAATGCTTTAAGGAAAGATGAGCATGTGAATGTAAAGAAAACATTTATAGAAAAAGTATTTGGAAAAATGATGCCACGCGGTGCTGATAAGATGGGATTATCCAAAATGAATTTTGCTGGCATGGGGCCGAAGATGATTAAAGGCATTATGAAAAAACATAACGCAATGCCTTTGCCAGATTTAATTGATTTGGCGAAAGAACAAGGAATTAAACTTGTAGCTTGTCAAATGACAGTAGATTTATTAGGGTTAAAAGAGGAAGAGATTATGGAAGGGGTAGAGTTTGCAGGTGTAGGGGCATATTTAGCAGATGCTTCGGATGGGAATGTAAACTTATTCATTTAAATCACCTTCTTTTTAGAAGGCGGGGGATGTAAGATGAGCTTAGTCGTATTACTTTTTATAATTGGGTTTATAGGATCGTTTATATCAGGAATGGTTGGGATTGGTGGCGCGATTATTAATTATCCGATGATCTTATACATTCCAGTATTGCTAGGATTTACTGGCTATACGTCACATGAAGTGAGCGGTATTACAGCGGTACAAGTATTCTTTGCAACTTTTGCAGGCGCGTGGGCATACCGGAAAAGTAATGACATGAATAAAACATTAGTTATGTATATGGGAGCTAGTATATTAATAGGAAGCTTCATAGGGAGTTTCGGTGCTAACATATTAGAGGAACATACAGTTAATGTTGTTTATGCAGCATTAGCTACAATTGCAGCTATTATGATGTTTGTACCGAAACAAAATAATAGTGGAGATGTGAAGTATAATAAATGGTTAGCAAGCTTGTTAGCGTTCGTTGTAGGGGGAGCTTCAGGCATTATAGGAGCTGGAGGTTCGTTCCTTTTAGTTCCCATTATGCTAGTTATTTTAAAATTACCACTGCGCATGACGATCGCAACATCTATCGCTATTACGTTTATTTCCTCAATAGGGATTACTACCGGAAAAGTGATTACTGGGCAAGTAGTTATCATTCCAGCTCTAATTATTGCGGTTGCAAGTATATTTGCTGCGCCACTTGGAGCACGAGTCGGGAAGAGGCTAAATCAAAAAGTACTGCAATATGTATTGTCCACTTTAATTGTAGGAACTGCTGTTAAAATGTGGATTGATATGATATCGAAATAAAAGGATGGTGCTGCTTGCAGCCCATCCTTTTATTTATTGCCTGTAAACCCCACGGATTATAGTTTCACTTTATGCCCAAATAACTTTCATTAAGTTTTTATATTCGTCATTTGCTAATTTATATAGCATTCTCGTATGTTCAAAGACAAGTGCTGGATTAAAGTTTGGTTCTGAGAATGCAAGAGATGCTGAAATATCAATTGCATTTTGCTTGTTTAATGTGAATTTTGCAAAGCGATAAGATGTGTTTAATTCATTAATGACATGTAAAATATCATTTGTTGATGTTGCATCAGGCACGTGAGCAACATTGAAGCAGTATATATCCACCGTAGGATGTTCGTTTTGGAAAGCAGCGATAAGTTGAATTTTTGCGCCAGCTTCTGTCTCTAATCCTACTGAAAAATGAACAGAGCCATCATTTTCATCTATATTTTCTTCCATGTATATATCGTTGGATTTTAAGTAGTCTTTAAAATCTGAGATGTTATGTTTTACTGCAGCTTTCATATGTATGAGCCCCCTGATAATTGGAATAGATTGCTACTATTTATTATAATTTAAAAATATTAAAAAAGATAGTTAGAAAGTTCTGATTTTTGTATTTAGAAGAATAAAAAGAAGCGGTTCTCTACCTCCATAGAGAACCGCTTCTATATTATTCATTGTCATTAGATGATGTTTCTGTATCTTCACTGCTATTTTTGTTCTTATTTTTCACTTCATTGTTACTTGATTCGCGTTCACTTGAATTTTCAGACTTAGATTCTTTTGTCTTTTTCGAATCAGAGTCTGAGTCAGACTTTGTATATGCAGGTAGCCCAAGATGAGTACGAAGTTCATTTGTAACATTAGCTAATTCTTTTTTATCTGGATTGTAGTAGTAAGTTCGACCACCACCAGCAGATTTGCTACATGTATCGTCACCTTTTGCCATATAGCAATCATCACCTTGGATTTGTAATTTCTCAATTTCCGAATCCGATCCGTACTTATAGAATGAAAGCATATCATCAAATGTTAAGTTTGTAACAAATTGTCCGTTAATATCATCAATGATGTTGCCAACTTTTGTTACAGAACCAGCATTTGTTAGTTTCTTTAAAATAGCTTCGATAACGAGTTGTTGACGTTGTCCACGCATTGCATCACTATCGATGTGTCTTGTTCTAGCAAGAGCAAGAGCTTCTTCGCCATTTAACTTTTGAACACCTTTTTCTAGGTGAATTGCCTCAGCATTATCATTGCTATCTTGCTCAGTAAATTCAACTGGTACATCAACTTCAACACCGCCCAAGTCATCGACGATTTTTATAAATGATTTAAAGTTAAATTTTACAAAGTAATCGACAGGAACATTCATTAATTTTTCAACTGCATCAATGCTTGCTTGTGGTCCACCATTTTTCCCGTTTTTAGCAGAACCGAATGCATGAGCGTGTGTAATTTTATCTTTTTTCTTTTCTATTGGAATATAAGTATATGTGTCACGTGGGATACTTAATAGTTTAACAGTTTTGCTATCTTTATTAAATGTTGCAAGTAAAAGCGCATCTGTTCTTATAGCTTCACCATATTCTTTTCCTCGGACATCGCTTTCATCAACACCCATTATTAAAACAGAGACGTTATTTGTAATAGGTTTTACAGCTTTATCTCGTAAATCTGATTTATCACCGCGTGCTAAATCGTGTGCGGCATTTCGAACAGCAGAAGATGCTTTATTTACTAAAAACCAAGTATAACCGCCGCCTATTAATAAAACGAATAGTATAGCGCTTATAATAATTTTTATTTTTTTCTTATTTTTTTTCGGTTTACTGCGTGTATTTTCTTGCAAAGATGGGTTTTGCTCCATTTCCTGTACTCCTTCATTTGGATTGAAATACGACACTCATATCCACTTATTATAATGAAATTTAGCGAAAAAAAACATTACAAATCATTTACATTTCGTAAAAATTCAATTTATTTATAAAAAGTCAGATTTTCTATATATTATTTTGTAGATGTAGAATAAGTATAAGGGCTATTAGTAGAAATGAAAATATATATTATGAGAAAGCGATAGGGAAGTAAGATTTGTTGAAATATAGCCAAGAAGAAATGAGTAAGCTTACTTATTTCTTCTATATAATAAAGAAGAATTTGACGGATAAAGGAGAGAGCATAATGAATCATACATCATTCCGAGCAATCGTTGTGAACGAAACGGAAAATCATCAGTTTGTAAGAAAAGTTGTTGAGAGAGAAGTAAGTAGTTTACCTGAGGGAGACGTATTCATACAAGTTCATTATTCTTCATTAAATTATAAAGATGCCCTTTCAGCTACTGGTAATAAAGGTGTTACGAGAACATATCCTCATACGCCAGGAATTGATGCCGCAGGAGAAGTTGTGAGTAGTGAAGATAACTCCTTTAAGGTAGGAGATCAAGTTATTGTAACGGGATATGACTTAGGTATGAATACCTCTGGTGGTTTCGGAGAATATATTCGCGTCCCATCATCTTGGGTCGTGCCTTTACCAGAAGGAATGTCATTAAAAGAAAGTATGATGTATGGGACAGCAGGTTTTACTGCTGCTTTGTCGGTATATAAGCTTATTGGAGCAGGAATCAAGCCTAGTATGGGAGATGTTTTAGTAACGGGTGCTACAGGCGGCGTAGGGAGTGTAGCTGTTAGTATATTAAGTAAGTTAGGGTTTAACGTAGTAGGAGCGACAGGAAAAATAGAAGAGGAAGATATGCTACTACGTCTAGGAGCGAAAAAAGTGATTCATCGCGCGGAATTGAATGATGAATCAGGAAGACCGATGTTAAAAGGGCTATACGCCGGAGTTATCGATACTGTAGGTGGACATATGTTAGAAACAGCTTTAAAAACAGTAAAGTATGGTGGGTGTGTAACGACATGCGGTAATGTGGCAGGCCAAGAACTACAAACAACAGTATATCCATTTATTTTACGAGGCATAAGCCTTTTAGGGGTAGATTCCGTGCAATGTCCAGTGGATGTGAGAAGAGATGTGTGGACGCTTTTAGCGAAAGAATGGGGAAATAAAGAATTACTATCTTATACAGAAGAATGTACATTAGAAGAATTAGAGAAGAAGTTTACACTTATATTGCAAGGAAAGTTAAAAGGAAGAACAGTTGTTAAAATATAATGAAAAAAGAGACGCTTAAGCTAGCGTCTCTTTTTTCATTATAATGATTGTTTTAAATTGATTTTTCCTTGTTCGCCTAAAACACCGTCAGCGATATTTACAGCGTGATCGCCAATGCGCTCTAAGTTACTTACCATATCGACGAAGATGATACTTGCATCACCTGAACAGCTGCGTTCGTTTAGACGTAATACGTGACGTTTACGAAGAACACGTTCCATTTGGTCGATTTTGCGTTCTTTTGCAATAACAGTTTGAGCTAGTTCAGTATCGAAGTTTGTTAAAGCTTCAACTGAGTCTTGCAGTGTTGAAATTGTTAATTCAAGCATTTCGTTTAACTCAGCTAATGCTTCGTCTGATAGTGAAACACGGTTTGAAATTTGGAAATCTACAAGTTCTACAAGGTTTTCTACATGATCACCGACACGTTCAATATCCCCAACAACACCTGCTAAAACAGAATGTTTTTCAGAATCCGTAGGTGAAAGTGGCTTTTCTGATAGTAAAACTAAATACTCGGTAATTTTTTTATCTAAATTGTTAATAGCTCCTTCTAATTGAGTAGCCATGTTTGCGTGTTTTTTGTCTTGTGTATTTAAAAATTGATTTGCTTCTTTTAATCCATGTAATGAGAACTCAGCCATACGGATAATCTCTTTTTGAGCTTCAGTTAAAGCGATGGCTGGAGATTGTTCAATAAAGATTGGATTTAAATGTTGTGGTTTGAAGTCAATCGCTGCATCCTCACCACGAATAATTTTTGTTACGATCCATGCTAATACTGCAATGAATGGGAATTGAATAATTGTATTTGTTACGTTAAATGTTCCGTGTGCAAATGCAATAGTCATTTCTGGATTCAAGTTTAATGATGTTTGGAAATATTGAATTAAACTTGTAAATGGTACTAATAAAATTGTAAAGATAATTGTACCGATAATATTAAAGATAACGTGAACTAATGCTGCACGTCTTGCTGCAATTGAAGTACCGATTGCTGCTAATACAGCTGTAATTGTTGTACCGATGTTATCACCGAATAATACAGGAAGAGCTGCTTGTAAATCGATTGCACCTTGACCGAATAGTTCTTGTAAAATACCGATTGTTGCGCTTGAGCTTTGTACAATTAAAGTAAAGACTGTACCGACAACAATTCCTAAAATTGGATTGTCACTCATGCTAACTGTTAATTCTTGGAATGACTCTAAAGAACGAAGAGGTTTCATACCTGCGCTCATTAATTCTAAACCGAAGAATAACATACCAAAACCGAATACAACTTGACCTACAGAATGTACTTTTTTATTTTTAAAGAAGAATAGTAAAATAGCTCCAACTGCCATAACTGGGAGAGCATATTCTCCGATTTTAATTCCGATAATAAATGCAGTAACTGTCGTACCGATGTTTGCACCCATAATAACACCGATTGCTTGTCTTAATGTCATAAATCCTGCACTTACAAGTCCGACTGTTAAAGCGGTTGTTCCTGAACTTGATTGGATTAATACAGTAACTAACATACCTGCTAGTACACCCATAAGTGGGTTTGTTGTAAAACGATCTAGAATATCACGAAGACGATCTCCAGCTGCTTGTTGCAGTCCATCGCCCATGTATTTAATCCCGAATAAGAAAATACCTAATCCACCAATGAACTGGAAGATCATATCTTGAACATTATATTCCACGCATTCCACTCCTTAAATTTCATGTACGATGTAATTATTAACTGAACCTTGAGTCACTGTAAACGGTTTGTTAGTAAAATTTACACTAAATTTACAAAGGGAAGAAAAGTTTACAAACCCTTAAAGAAACAGCTGTATTTTATTGGTTTTCATCTGTATAAATCTTAATTTTGTAAAGAAATCACACTTTTTAGAATAATATTGTTCAGTTGAATATCAAGGATAGCATCTGCGAGTTCATCGTATATTTTTTGATGAAAGTTAAAAAAATATGTAGGAAAATGCATGTAGTTTTATAACAGCAAAACGAGGGAAAACAATTCTTTTAACACGATAAAAAAGCCACTGAATTATCCAGCAGCTTTTTCCGTATTTGTATCGCCATGCTTTTGTTTTCTTATGCTTGTAATGTAAATGAAGAGAAAAGCAATAAGTAATAGAGAGGAGTAACGATATACAGTTGCATAGTTTGTAAAATGAGCAATAAATCCAAATATAATTGCTCCAGCGCCGATTCCAAGGTCAAATGCGGAGAAGAATGTAGCCGTTGCTACGCCGCGTCGATGCGGTGCTACGCGGTCAATCATCCATGCTTGTAGTGCAGGTTGGATCGCGCCAAAACCACTTCCGTAACATGCTGCAGCAATAATTAAGCTCGGAATTGTCGTCGTATACGATAATAAAATAATACCTGTAAACGTTATAATAACTCCTGGAATGATGACGAATGTATGGCCTTTCGCATCATATAGCTTTCCAGAGAATGGACGAGTCACAGCGATTGCTAGTGCGTTACATAAAAAGAAGAGGCTAATATCAGCTATGCCGACTTCTGTAGCAAATAGTGTGATAAAACTTCCGATTCCTCCGTACATTAATGTAATACATAATATTAATAATGAAGGAAGTAAAGCTTTACGTTCAATAAATCCATCGAGAAAAGTACTAGATGATTGTTGTGGAGGCTGTTTCGTTTTTTGGATTTGAAGTAGTTTCGTTAATATTAATGAAACAATTGTGCACGATAATGCACATAAAAAAAGAATTGTGAAGTTATATGTTTGCATAAGCCATAGTCCGATAAGTGGACCGAGGGCCATTGCAATTGTTCCAGAAAGGCCAAAATATCCCATGCCTTCTCCGCGGCGAGCTGAGGGAATTAAATCAGAAACGACAGTCCCATATGTAGTCGTTGTAATACCGAAACCAGCTCCGTGTAAAATACGAACAGCAAGCAAGAGAAAGATTGTTGAGGCGAAAAGGTAACTGCCCATAGCGAGTAGACAAATAGCAGTACCGATCATTAAAATGATTTTTTTATTGAATTTTTGCAAGGCGTTCCCAGTTAGCGGTCTAACAAAAAGTGCCGCGACGGTAAACATGCCGACAACCAATCCGATATTGGAACTTGTGCCACCAATTTCTTTCACATAAACAGGTAAGGTTGGAATTAACATTTGAAACCCTAAAAACATACATAAGTTTGCAAAAATTAAAGCAACAAACTCTTTTGTCCATAACGGTTCTCGTTTTACGAGTATTGCTTCTCCCATATATTCATCCCCTATATAAAATTTTCTCTTTTCTTTCGAGTATATGTATTGGCCAATGCAACAGTCAAGGAAGGTGTCTTGAAAACGGAAAACAATTTTTAAGGTGAAAAACTGACAAATTTGTGTAAAAGCTACACAACTATGAAAAAAAGATGTAAAGTATAGATGTATAGACTTGTAGGTGTTAAGAATGATAGAAATTGTTTTTTCTTTAAAGAAAGCGGATTCAAAAGAGTAGTGAACAAGAAGGGGATATATACTTTTTCACTACATATATTTGAAAAGGTTTACAATATGATGAAGAAAGAGGCGTGTACATATGAGACGATTAGGTATTTCTATTTATCCAGAACATTCAACAGTAGAGAAAGATAAGGAGTATTTAACATTAGCAAGTAAATATGGATTTACACGTGTGTTCACATGTTTATTATCTGTGGATGGAGAAAAAGAGAAAATTATAGAAGAATTTAAAGAAACGATCTCTCATGCGAATGCATTAGGGTTCCAAGTATTAGTTGATATTAGTCCGTCTGTTTTTGAACAATTAGGTATTTCGTATAATGACTTATCATTCTTCCATGAATTAGGTGCGTACGGTATTCGTTTAGATGTTGGTTTCTCAGGATTAGAAGAATCAATTATGACTTATAATCCGTATGGTTTGAAAATTGAGATTAATATGAGTAATGGTACGAAGTATGTAGATAACATTATGAGTCATAGACCAAATCGTGAAAATTTAATTGGTTGTCATAATTTTTATCCGCATCGTTATTCAGGGTTATCATACAATCATTTCATTAAATGCTCGAAACAATTTAAAGATTACGGTATGAGAACGGCTGCTTTTATTTCATCATTTGATGCAACATACGGACCTTGGCCAGTAACAGAAGGGTTATGTACATTAGAGCAGCATCGTGAATTACCGATGACAACACAGGCGAAGCATTTATTTGCGACGGAATTAATTGATGATGTTATTATTGCAAACGCATATGCGTCAGAAGAAGAATTACAAGCACTAGGTGCATTAAATAAAGAGAAACAAACATTTGATATAGAACTATATGATACAACGACAGAATTAGAAAGAATTATCGTATTAGACGAACCACATTTTTATCGCGGAGATGTATCTGAATATATGATTCGTTCTACACAAAGTCGTGTGAAATATAAAAAAGAAGAGTTTAAACCTCATAATACGCGTGAAATTAAGCGTGGAGATCTATTAATTGATAATGAACAATATGGCCAGTATAAAGGCGAATTACAACTTGCATTAAAAGATATGGTGAATACAGGAAAAACAAATGTAGTTGGTCGAATTGTAGAAGAAGAGATTTTCTTACTAGATTATTTACAAGCATGGGATAAATTCGGATTCACATTAAAGAAATAGAGAGAATATAAAGGGGAAAAACTACTGATTTCAGCAGCTTTTCCCCCTTTATATATAAAGAGCGAGAGGAAGAGCTATGACAAAGGTGCATCAGCGATTAATTTCTATTTTAGAGGAGTTTTTAGAAGAGAAATCGATGTTAAATCGAGCTTTTTTAGCGGGCCGTTTACATGTATCGACGAAGACGATTCAAAAGGATATAAAATTATTAAATGATATATTGGAAGAAAACGGAGCGAAAATCGAATCGCAAAGAGGGACTGGGTACGAATTAGAAATTATACAAACGAAGAAATTTGAAGACTTTTGTGTGAGTCTATTTCAAAAACAGACGGAAAAGATTCCAACTTCTTATGAAGAAAGAATAGCGTACATTTTGCAGCGTGTTTTAACGACAGAGGGATATGTGAAGCTTTCAGAATTAGCGGAAGAGATTTATGTGAGCAAATCAACGGTCAATTTAATTATGAAAGATGTTACAGATATATGTAGTCGCTATAAATTACAAATTGAGAAGAGACCGTATTATGGTATACGTATTGTTGGAGAGGAATTTAATATTCGTTCTTGTTTATCACAATATGGTTTACCGCGTTATGACCATACTCCGTTTCATGAGCAATTTGAGCAGACGGAGACGTATTTATCGCTACCGCATATATCACTTATTCGTTCAATTATATTAAAGTATATTGAGGGTGGAACAATATATTTATCTGATATAGAAATTGATAATTTAGTCATTCATATTGCAATCGCATTAAAGCGTTGTCAAAGTCAACATTATATGAAAGGACTGCATGCGGAGCAATCAGAACTTATAATAAAGAAAGAATATACAATTGCGAAGCAGATTTTAGGAGATTTAGAGAAAGAGTTAAAATTTTTATTTCCAGAAGAAGAAGTATTATATGTGACGATGCATTTATTAAGTACTGCTGTTACAACGAGAGATCGCTATGAAAATGTAGAAGAGCTATTAGGAAAAGATATATATGCATTTATGCAACATATTCTTTTTAAAGTAGCGGAAGAACGGAATCTTATTTTTTATTATGATGAAGAATTATTATTTGGATTTGGTATTCATTTAAAAACGTTATTAAATCGTTTGAAGTATAAGTTAAATACGAGAAATCCTCTTTTGGCAGAAGTGAAAAAGAATTATCCGTATGCTTTTGAAATTGCGATTCTCGTTGGAGATATCATTGGTGAATATACGGGTGAATCGATCCCTGAAAGTGAAATTGGTTATATTGCAATTCACTTAGGCGGAGCGATGAGCCGTTTGCAGGAGCAGAATCAAAAGAAAAGATGTTTATTAGTTTGTGCGACTGGTCAAGGAAGTGCACAACTATTAAAATATAAAATTTTATCACAGTTTCGAGATAAATTAGAGATTGTAGGTATTACAGGCTATTATCAATTGAAAGTAGAAGATCTTTATAAAGAAAAAATAGATTGTATTATTAGTACGATTCATATACCAAGTGGCTTGCCTGTTCCAGTTATAAAAGTGAATTCAATATTTGATGATAAAGAGATTAAATCGATTGGTCAGCGGTTGTTTACGCATGTGAATAATAGTGTGCAGCAATATATTAAGGAAGATTTAATCTTTTTAAATCATAGTGCTTCTACGAAAGAGGATGTTATTCAGTTTTTATGTGAGAAAGCTGCTGAGAAACGCTATGTACCAGAAAACTTTTATGCTTCTGTTATGGAAAGAGAAAATACGTCTCCGACAGCGGTTGGGAATTCAGTTGCAATCCCGCATCCGATGCAGTTATTAAGTGAGGAAACTTTTTTGATGTTTTGCACACTTGAAAAGGCTGTTGATTGGGGAGACAAAAAAGTACAAGTAATTATTTTATTTAGTGTAAAGCGCAATAATAATGAAGATTTGCAAAGGCTTTATGATTTTTTATATGATATTATGTCTAGTCAAAGTGCGATAGAGAAACTTACTCAGACCGAGGTAATTGAAGATTTTCAAGAGATTTTATTATCATTTTGAAAAAGTATATAAAAACTTCCGTTACATAACGGAAGTTTTTTATGTTTAATTGTATGCGTTTTCATAATAAGATAAAAATATAGAAAACATATAGCTTGGGGGAATTTAAAATGGCTGATATGCAAACTCCATTTGCATTAATTTTACATGGTGGCAATGCGAGAAGTGCGGCGCTTGAAGCAATCGCTTTTGCAAGACAAGGAGATTTCGAGAATGCGGGTGAAAAGATGAAACTTGCTAGTGAGGAAATTTCAGCAGCTCATCGTATTCAAACGGATCTAATTCAAGAAGAGGCAAGAGGAAATCATGCAGAAATCAGTTTACTGTTAGTGCACGCACAAGACCATTTAATGAATGCAATTACAGTGAAAGAACTAGCTGAAGAATTTATTACTCTTCATAAACGAGTGGAAGAGAAAGTGACAGTATAAGATGTATATTTTATTATGTTGTGCAGCAGGTATGTCAACGAGTATGGTCGTAAGAAAAATGCAAGAAGAGGCAAAGAAACAGGGGAAGAATTATAAAATTAAGGCGGTTGATTCAGAACTTGTGAAACTTGAAATAAAAGAAGCCGATGTCGTTTTAATCGGTCCACAAGTGAAATATTTATTTCCAGCTGTAGAGTTTCTTGCAAATTCATACAACATACCAGTTGCAATTATAGACCAACGAGATTATGGCATGTGTGATGGTTTGAAAGTGCTTAGGCAAGCAGAACAATTAGTTTTAGCATAATTATATCTTTTTAAATATAAACATTATAATGTTATAAAGTTTATTTCATTCTTTTATAGTAGAGAGAAAGAGGAGGGCTATTGATGAATGGGTTTATGAGTTTTATGGAACAAAAGATTATGCCAACAACGCAAAAGATTGCAGGACAACGACATTTATTAGCAATTCGAAACGGGGTTATTTCTACATTACCGTTAACGATCGTCGGGTCATTTTTCGTAATCTTTTTAAATTTACCAATTGATGCATATATGGAATGGATTGCACCGTTTCGCCATATTTTAGATATTCCATTCCGATTTACAGTAGGACTAATGGCATTATACGCAGCGTTTGGTGTAGGGGCTTCGCTCGCGAACTTTTATCAGCTCAATCAATTAAGTGCAGGGCTACTATCTGTACTCGCCTTTTTACTAGCATCAGTTGAACCAATTCAAATTACGAAAGCTGTACCAGGTGTTATTGATGCAGGTCGATATATTTCAGTAGGAACATTAAGTGCAACGTCTTTATTTGGTGCAATTGTTACAGCATTAATTGCAGTAGAAATTTATCACTTTATGATTAAGCATAATATCTCAATTAAATTACCAGACAGTGTACCACCAGCAGTTTCAAATTCGTTTGCAGCATTAATTCCAACATTAGTAGTTATTCTTTTATTCTGGGGCATTCGCTACGGTTTGAAATTTGATGTAAATACAACAATTACATACTTAATCGCACCATTAAAATCAGTACTAGTAGGAAATAACTTATTCGGTGGTTTATTAACAGTATTCTTAATCGTGTTCTTCTGGTCATTTGGTATACATGGACCAGCGATTTTAGGACCAATCATTCGTCCGATGTGGGATTCAGCAATTCTTGAAAATATGGAAGTGTTCACGGCTACAGGAAATGCACATCAATTACCAAACTTATTTACAGAGCAATTCATTCAATGGTTCGTATGGATTGGCGGATCAGGCTCAACGTTAGCTTTAGTAATTATGTTTATGTTCTCTAAATCTAAGTTCCTAAAAGAGTTAGGTAGATTATCATTCGTACCAGGTTTATTCAATATTAACGAGCCAATTATTTTCGGGGCTCCGATTGTAATGAACCCAATCTTAATTATTCCGTTCGTTATTACACCGTTAGTGACAACGACAGTATCATATTTCGCAGTTGTTTCAGGTATGATTCCACTCATGATGGCGAAACTGCCATTTACGATGTTAGCACCAATTGCAGCGGTGATTAGTACGGACTGGACAATTATGGCTGGTGTACTTGTACTTGTTAACTTTGTTATCTCATTCGTTATTTACTATCCATTCTTCAAGATGTATGAGAAACAACAATTAGCAGGAGAGGAGAAAACAGAATGCTCGGAGCAATTATCATCTTAATTACATTCGTGGTCGGACAGTGTATTGCCCATTATTCGAAATGGGTACAAAGTAAATCTTTATTAGTGTTACTACTAGTATCAGTTTTATTTATCGGTTGTTCAATGGGTGCATATGTAATGTTAGGTCTACACTCACCGTACGTAATTATTGTACCGACAATTTTATGTGCAACATGTTTATCTGCAAAATATAGATTTACGAGCATGGCATTAATACAACGTGTGAAGGAGATGCAAAAGCATGGAGCGTAAATTAGGAATTTCACTTTATCCAGAACATTCAACGAAAGAAAAAGATATGGCTTATATTTCCGCAGCGGCACGACACGGTTTTTCAAGAATATTTACTTGTTTGTTATCTGTGAATCGTCCGAAAGAAGAAATTGTAGCTGAATTTAAAGAGATTATTAATCACGCAAAAGATAACAATATGGAAGTTATTCTAGATGTAGCTCCAGCTGTGTTTGATCAGCTTGATATTAGTTATAGCGATCTATCATTTTTCGCAGAGTTAGGCGCAGACGGTATTCGTTTAGATGTAGGTTTTGACGGATTAACGGAAGCGAAAATGACGAATAATCCGTACGGTTTAAAAATTGAGTTAAATGTAAGTAACGATATTGCGTACTTAGAAAATATTCTTTCGCATCAAGCGAATAAATCAGCTTTAATTGGTTGTCATAATTTTTATCCGCAAAAATTCACTGGTCTTCCGTACGATTATTTCATTCGCTGTAGTGAACGCTTTAAAAAGCATGGTATTCGCAGTGCAGCATTTATTACATCACATGCCGCAAACATCGGTCCATGGGATATTAACGACGGATTATGTACGTTAGAAGAGCATCGTAATTTACCAATTGAAGTGCAAGCGAAGCATTTATGGGCGACAGGGCTAATTGATGATGTCATTATCGGAAATGCTTATGCGAGTGAGGAAGAGTTAGAGAAACTAGGAAACTTAAATCGATACATGTTACAGCTGAAAGTACAATTTGTAGACGAAGCGACTGAAGTAGAGAAGAGAGCCTCGCTGCAAGAATTACATGTAAGACGCGGCGACATAACAGAGTATATGGTACGTTCTACAGAAGTACGTAAAAAATATAAAGACTATGATTTCCCGGTGCGCGAAAGCGTACTACAGGAAAGAGGGCAAGTTGTAATTGGTAACAATTCATTTGGTAAGTATAAAGGTGAACTGCAAATCATTCTAAAAGAAATGCCGATAGATGAACGGAAAAATATTGTCGGTACAATTGCGGAAGAGGAGTTATTCTTACTAGATTACGTAGGGGCTTGGACACAGTTTACTTGTGTGGAATAGAGAAGATAGGGGGCGTTCCAAATTTTGGACCGCCTTTTTAATATTAAAGTACTTTTAACGTCAAAATTTGTCGGTAAATCGATATCTCTTGTCGAATCGTTGATATATTATAAGTTACGATAGATATATTCGAAAAATCGTTGATATATTGTAGGTTACGATAGATATATTTGAAAAATCGTTGATATAATTTCATTTTTTTCAGTAGTTTAATAGAGTAAAAAAAGAGCCAGCCTCAACGATGAGACTGACTCTTTTTTATAACTAGTTTAATACTTTAACTGTAACTGTTTTACGTCCCCAGCTACTTGATGTGCCTTTATCTGGCATTAAAACGTCGATTTTATTTCCTTTAATAGCTCCACCAGTATCACCAGCGATTGCTACTCCGTAACCTTCAACCCATACTTTTGAACCTAATGGAATGACACTTGGATCAACTGCAATTAGTTTCATGTTTGGATTAGCTGTTAAGTTGTGACCCATAGCTGATTTTACTTGGTCGCCTGCTTTATAACCATTTTCAAGTGGATCTGCTGTGTAAGCTGTTGCTACAACACGTAACTCACGAGAAGATGATGGTGCACTTGTTTCAGTTTCTTTTGCAGCAGGTTGTTGTGTAGCTGGTTTTTGAGCTTTAGCTGCTTCTTTAGCTTTAGCCGCTTCACGAGCTTCAGCTGCTTCTTGAGCCTTAGCCGCTTGAGCTTCAGCATCTGCTTGAGCTTTAGCCGCTTCACGAGCTTTAGCTGCTTCTTGAGCTTTAGCCGCTTCACGAGCTTTAGCTGCTTCTTGAGCCTTAGCCGCTGCTTGAGCTTCAGCATCTGCTTGAGCTTTAGCTGCTTCACGAGCTTTCGCCGCTTCTTGAGCTTTAGCTTCTGCTTGAGCTTCAGCATCTGCCTGAGCTTTAGCTGCTTCTTGAGCCTTAGCTGCTTCACGAGCTTTCGCCGCTTCTTGAGCTTTAACTTCTGCTTGAGCTTCAGCTGCTTCGCGAGCTTTAGTTGCTTCCACTGCTTTAGCTTTTGCTTGAGTTTCAGCTACTTCCTGAGCTTTAACTGCTTCACGAACTTTAGCTGTATCTTGAACTGTAGTTGTTTTTTCAGCTTTAACTACTGGTTGAACTTTAACTGGTGCTTTACCTGTTAAGTAAGGAACATGAACATAAGCTGTTTTTCCGTTATATTCAAATTGAATCCAATCATTTTGTACTTGGTGTGTTGTTTCGATTACATCATCTTTTTTCAACTTACCAAGAATCTCTGAATCTGTGTTTGCACTAGCACGTACGTTTAATACGTTTGCTGTTACGTAGTAAGTGTCTTTTGTATAGTCAGCGCTTATGAAAGCTTCTTTACCGCTATTCAATTGAACTTTTGACCAACCATTTTCTGTATGTAAAACATTTACTTTATATCCATCTAATAATTTTCCTACAACTTTTGATTCAGTAGTTGGGTTTTCTCGTACGTTTAGTACGTCAGTCGTTACGATAGTTTCTGCTTTAGCAGATGTTGTGAAAATCCCAAGACCAAAAACCGCTGCTGTTGCTATACCCATAAATTTTTTCATAATAGCCTCCATTGCATTTGTTTTCGTTGACCTCATTATAGCAACCATTATTTTCTTATTTGCGAAAAACATAAAATTACAAAGCTTTCGTAACGGGGCATTAATATTCTGTAACAATTCCATAAATATCCTGATAGCGCTTCCTTGTTGTTTTTTGGCGTATTAGGGCATATAAAACACAAAATGAGTAGTATTTCAATTACTATAACGTTAATAATATTACGGTAATTTTTCTTAAGTGTATCTATAGTGTTACAAAAGTAGTGTGTTTTACTGTTTAAATGAAAAAATAGTTATAGAATAATAATCTTTTTAGACGTGAAAAGATATAAATGAGGTGAAATTTAATGAAATATCGATATAATTGTTACAAAATCAGTCGAAGCATGGAAAAAATTACGCCTTGATTTTCGTCTGTTACATAGTATTTTTGCAATAATAGGATTAGATAATAGCCTTAGTAGCTATAAATAATGAAGAGTATTAGAATGATTGTTGTAACGTGAAACATATATAATAGAAGAAACTCAATTTAATAGGTAAATAAAAAACGCAGGAGTGTAAACTCCTACGTTTTTGTTTATTCATATCGTAAACATTCAATTGGATCAAGTTTTGCAGCTTTGTTAGCTGGTAGTAGTCCGAATGCAATACCGATTAGCATTGAAATACCTACTGCAAGAAGTCCAAGTTCTTTTGAGACAACGAGTGGCCATCCAGCAAAGATTGAGACGATCCAAGCGAAGAAAATACCGAGCATGAATCCGATGAAACCACCAAGTCCTGTTAAAATACAAGATTCGATTAAGAATTGTGTTAATACTTTACCACGTGTTGCACCAAGTGCTTTACGAATACCAATCTCACGTGTACGTTCTGTTACAGATACGAGCATGATGTTCATTACACCGATACCACCAACAAGTAAGGAAATAGCAGCAATACCACCGAATACCATTTTCATCATACCGATTGATTCGTCTAGTTGCTTCGTAAATTCACCCATGTCTTGCGCTTCAAATTTATGCTCAAATTTAGGGGCCTTCATGTCGTTTAAAACGGAAACGGCTTCTTTTTCTACATTTTTACGTTCCGATGGAGAAACGAGTGTTAATTTTACAGTGTCATACTCAGTTACTCCAGAAATGACAGGGGCGTTTTCAAGTGATGTATAACCTTCTGACATAGCCATTCCAAACTCATTTTTCGTTTCGTACACACCGACTACTTTATATGGTTTTCCTTTTATATCTGTGTATAAATTTGATTCCCAACCATTAAATAATTTATTAAAAGCTTCTTCATTTAATATAACAGCAGGAATTGCTTGGTTTAATTCGCTGTCGTTTAATTCACGACCGTGAACTAATTTTATTTTTGAATCTGTCATAAAGGCGCCTGTTCCACCTTTTAAATCAAGAGAGACATCTTTTGAACCAGCAGATGCTTTTACTTTCATACTTACATCTGGATAAACATCTTTAACTCCAGGAACAGATTGAAGACGTTTCAGCATATCAGATGTAATTTTAGCGTTATCTGGTCCATAATCAGGGTTTTTGTAGTAAATCGTTACTTCATTATCTTTTCCTTGGCCTAACTCTTTTTTAAACTTTGCGTTTGTACCATCACCCATTGAAATGATAGTAATAATGGCGCTAATACCGATAATAATACCTAGCATCGTTAAGATAGAACGCATTTTATGAGCAAAGATAGAGGAAAGGGCCATGCGTATATTTTCACTCGTGTTCAAAATTAACCTCTCCAATCTTGGACGATATTTCCGTCACGAATTACAATTTGACGTGCTGCAGCTTCCCCGATTTCACGGTCATGGGTAATCATAATGATTGTTGAGCCTTGTTTGTTTAATTCGTAAAAGAGGTCCATAATTTGTGTACTTGTTTTCGTATCAAGTGCTCCCGTCGGTTCATCGGCTAAAATGAATTTCGGGTTATTTACGATTGCACGTGCAACAGCGACACGCTGCTTTTGTCCACCTGACAATTCGTTCGGCAGGTGAGTAGCGCGATCAGCTAAGCCTACTTTTGTTAAAGCAGCTAATGAACGCTCACGTCTTTCTTTTTTATCAACTCCAGCGTAAATAAGAGGTAGCTCTACATTTTGAAGTGCTGTAAGTCTCGGTAATAACATGAAATTTTGGAATACGAATCCGATTTCTTTATTACGTACGTGTGCAAGTTCTGTTTCAGACATGTTTGAAATGTTTTGGCCAGCTAGCTCGTACGTGCCTGTCGTTGGTTTATCTAGGCAACCGATAATGTTCATTAATGTTGATTTACCAGAACCAGAAGGTCCCATAATTGAAGTGAATTCTCCTTGATTTAGTGTTACGTCAATTCCGTGTAATATTTGAACGGACTCTGCACCATTTTGGAAGGATTTCGTGATGCCTTTTAAGTTAATCATTCAACGACAACCTCCATACCATCTTTTAAGTCTTTTTCAGGTTTAGAGATAATTTTTTCTCCTTTTTTCACTCCAGATACTTTTGCTTCGCTATCTGTCTCGAATTCAACAGTAACCGCTTGTTCTTTCGCTTTACCGTCTTTTACAACGAAGACAACATTTTTGTCACCTTTTTTCACGATGCTGCTTTTCGGAACAATTGTACCAGTTGCTTCGCCAGATTTACTTGTTACGTAAACGTGGAATCCGTTTTGTAGTTCGTCACTATTATCTAATGTGACAGTGAATTGATAGTTGGAAACAGTTTTATTTTCGTCCATACTCTTTAATGGTGTAGAACCGATTTCTGTTACTTTTCCTGTCCAAGTCTTACCAGCGACAGTTTTTGATGAAACAGTTACTTCTTGCCCAACCTTCATACTAGCAAGCTCATATTCAGAAAGTTGACCTTTTACTTTAAATTGACCAGCGTGACGAAGAGTAATTCCACTCATACCTGTTTTTTCGTCAGCAGTTTTTACGATATCATCAATTACGCCATCAGCAGGACTTGTTACAGAAAGAGTGTTTACTTTCTCTTTTGCTGCTTTAATCATTTCATCAGCTTTTTCAACTTCAAACTTTTTCATTTCAATTTGTGATTCTAATTGCCCAACTTCAGCTTCTGATGCTTTTAATGCTTCAGCAGGAAGGCCTGCATTTTTGTCTTTTTGTAATTTTTGTTTCGCTGCATCAATTTGTTTTTGGAACAACGTTACTTCTTTTTGTGCGATTTTCTTTTGCATTTCTGCTTCTGTTACACCTTGTTTAGCAGTAGGATCATTGTATTTAAACAGAAGTTGACCTTTTTTCACTTCATCGCCTTTTTTAACAGCTAATTCATATGTTCCTTTTGTTGGATCGAATGAAATAGTTTCAATTCCGTTTGGAATAATTTCGCCACCAAATTTTTGTGCGTTTTGGATTTGTTTTTCCGTAACTTTATAACCGCTATATGCCATTGCTACTTCTGAACTGCCTCCAGCAAATGCAAAGTATGATCCAGCTGCAATTCCGATTGCTACTACACTAGTAATTAACACTTTATTTTTCTTCTTCATCTATTTATCACCTTTTCGTTCGTTTTAGTATCTACATTAAGTATAAAAGAGGAGAAGAATCTGACAAATCGTTTTAGCTTACAATAACCTTACAGTTTTGTAAGGTATGAATATGTAAATGTAAGGTAGAGCTTGTCCCAGTGTAAGCAAATGAATTGACTCGTTGTTTCTTTCTTACAATAATATTGTATGAAGGAGAGGAGGAAGGAAGATGGAAGCTTATTTTAGTGCACATCCATTAAAACCGTTTATTCCCTACTCAAGGCAACATGCCATTATATTATTTATTATGTTGGTGGGAATCGTTTTTTTATATCAATACCAAGATGTATTACGTCAAAATGAGTGGAATATAACGGTTCGATATGCGATTGCATTTCTATTTATAGGGAGTGAAATTGGACTGCATATGTGGGAGTGGAAAGCAGGGATTTTTGAGCTAGCTACTTCATTACCGTTTGAGTTATGTACAATTAGTTTGTTGTTAGCGTCGATTATGATTGTAACGAAAAGTTATCGAATATATGAGGTTGTATTTTTTACGGGAATTATTGGTGCATCACAAGCCATTTTAACGCCAAATTTGCAATATGCTTTTCCGCATTTTCGTTTCATTGAATATTTCATCGCACATGTATTGCTCATTTGGGCACCGCTCTTTATGACTTGGGTAGAAGGGTATCGTCCTACATTACAATCTATTAAACGTACGATGATATTTTTAAACATATTGATTCCGATTGTTTCGTTTGTAAATTACAAAACAGGTGGTAATTATATGTTTTTAGCCCATAAGCCAGAAACAGCTTCATTACTTGATATGTTAGGACCACATCCTTACTATATTATTTCATTAGAAATAGCTGCGCTTATTGGATGTTTTATTTTGTATATGCCATTTGTGAAAAGAGAAGGGCATGCGCATAAAGAATCACTAGGATCATAACCTAGTGATTTTTTTATATAAACATTTACAATTCAGAAAATTAAGAATAAAATTAGGGGGTAAATTATATAGAGAGAGAAGGGAAAACGTGGTCAAAAAAGTTTTTCTGAATGGGATGGAAGTGACGGTTCAATTTATTATTTCGATTTTGGGTATTATTTGTTTAGGGGCACTGCCGAAATTATTTTATGGATTTGAGCTGCATGCATCAAGGTACATACAGAGTTTAAAAGAAGTGTTTGTGAACTTAATGGATATTTCCAATTTGCAATATGTGAAAGGTAAATTTTTATTTCCGCAGCTGTTCGTCCATTATAAAGAAACAATTATTATATTTTTAGCTGCTTTTTTCATTTCATTATTTGTAGCATTTTGTATTGTTTATGTAATTATGAGTAGTTCACCGCGTATACAACATCGAATTAAATCATTTCTTATCTTCCTAGAATCCATTCCAGATATCCTTCTTATTTTAGTATCACAAATTTTAGTTGTATGGTTTTTTAAACAAACAGGTTTTTTACCTTTTCAAATTGCTTCAATTGGAGGCGAGTCGATTAGGGGGTTGCCAATATTGTGTTTGAGCATCCCGACTACGATTATGTTTGTAAAAATGGTCGTGCTTCGTTTTGAAAATGAACTAGAAAAAGATTATGTACTATTTGCTAAGGCGAAAGGGCTGGGGCGCTTTCATATTTTAAATCGTCATATTTTACGAAATGTGTTGCTTAGTACACTTTTCTTTGCGAAAACGAATATCTTTTTTATGTTATCTAATTTATATATTATAGAATGGATTTTTAATACGGGTGGTATTTTTATGTTTTTGAAATCGTATTTCGGTATTAGAGTTGAGGTTTTCATCGTTAGTGTGCTTCTTATATATATTCCGATTTTTATTTTATTTAAATTGTTTCATTATCTCATTCCGGCTGCGATGAAGGAGAGATTATAATATGTGGACGTATATAAAACGTGATAAAAGATTTTGGATAAGCATTGGGTTTCTTCTCCTATTAGTTCTTTTGAGCATCGGAAATACGTTATGGAATGATGGACATATTAGACAAGTTACATTGCAATATGATGCGGATGAAAATCCACAAGTGCCACCGTTTCCACCTTCATTACAATTTTTACTCGGGACAGACCGGAAAGGGTATGACCTGTTACATTTAGTCATTGAGGGCGCGAAGTGGACGATTGGTATATCTATTTTAATTGCGGCACTTAGAATGGTAATAGGTGTGTTTTTCGGTGTCGTACTCGGAACGTATATAAAAAGAGGATTTTCAAAAATTGAGGCTTTCTTTGATAGTTTTACAGTTATTCCGACAGTTATGATTGCGTATTTTTTTCTTCAATCTGCAAATGCATTTGGAAGCGGAGAGGAGACAACAACCTTTTTTGAAAGGGCTTCGTTTCAAGTGGTATTACTTGTACTGCTTGTAATGCCAGTTATTGCACTGTATGTGGCGAAGGAAGTTCGTAAATTGCGAACGGAAGAATTTGTTGATGCCGCGCGCATATTAGGTGGATCGAGAAGGCATATTGTTATAAAGCATATTTTCCCGCATCTCTATATGACGTTTATACTTGTATTTTTTCAGCAGTTTACGCAAACTCTTACTATTTTACTGCACTTAGGATTACTGGAAATATTCTTTGGCGGAACAGTTCAGTTTTTAGGACCGATAGAAGAAATAGACTCTTACACACATGAATGGTCAGGTTTAATTGGAGTCTATTTTAGATCATTAACAGTGAATCCATGGATCCCTCTCGTCCCAATTACATTTTTCGGGCTTACTATTTTTTCAGGAAATATGATTGTGAAAAGTATAGAAGAGGCGATGATGAAAGTAAGGTTAGGGGGAGAGATGAAGAAGGACGTTGTAGAAGAGGAACAATCTGCTGTGCAGTCAAAAGAAGAGTTATTTACTTTTAAACATACGATGTGAAGAGCCTGGGAAACTAGGTTCTTTTATTTTGTTATATTACAATATCGTAAGAGAGATGTAATAAAAATCGATAGGGGAGAAATGCAATTTCGTATACACTTCATGTATAGAGAAATGCGAGAGCGGGTGAAGGTATACGATGGATTTTTTAGAAGTATCAAAACGTAGTATAAAACGAAATGTGAAAGATTATTTTCTATACTTTATTTCATTAGTAGGCAGCATTATTATTTATTTTATATTCGTATCGATTAAACGAAATGAAAGTGTAGTAGCTCTTTTGAAAGAGTCAGATAAGGTGGAAACGACGTTTACGTTTGCACAAATTTTGTTAATTATCTTTTTAACGATATTTATTTTTTATTGTAATAGCTTCTTTTTGCGAAAGAAGAAAAAAGAAATTGCGCTATACAGTTTATTAGGTATCCGTAAAGAAGAAATTGCTAAGTTACTCTTTTATGAAACATTATTAGTTGGTGCTGCGGCAAGTGTATTAGGCATCATTTCAGGTTTGTTTATAGCCAATATATGTGCAGGACTTCTTGTGAAGTTAATGGGAAGTGCATTTACTTTTACATTTACGATTTCATTTTTATCAATAGTAGAAGTTCTTATAACGATAGGTGCCATTTTCTTTATTGCATCATGGAAAAGTAAAAAGTTAATTTATGAACATCGTTTAGTTGAATTATTGTACGGGGAAAATCAGAAAGAAGAGGCACCTACTTATTCAAGTAAGAAAGCGAAAAGTGCAATTGTATTACTTTTTATAGGGTATGTGGTGGCATTTTCAACTTTAATTTTTGGAGTAGTGATGTTACTTCTTACAGGGTTAGTCATTTTTGGATTAATTGTAAAAGGTACGTTTTTATTATTTGAGCAGTACACAGTGAAATCACTGCATAAAGTAAAAGAAGACAAGAAGAAATATTGGAATGGGACGAACATTTTATCAATTTCTTCATTGTTCTTTAGAATAAAAGGAAATGTAAAGATGCTGGCGTTATTATCTTTATTAAGTGCGGTAACACTATGCACAATTGGTATGAGTTCTAGTATGTATTATGGAGCGAAGAAAACGGCGAAACTTATGAATCCAGTTAGTTATGAGTATGTAACGACTGGGAAGGAATTAGATAAGAAAGTCAGTGAAGAGATTCAAAAACATGAGTTAGGAATTAAAAATGAAACGTCTATAACTATGCTCTCTATGCAAGGAAATATAGATGGAGAACAAATGTTAACAGGATATTTAATAGGTAATGGTAATGTACAAATTATAAAAGTGACAGATTATAATAAATTAGCTTCTATGTTAGGTCATAAACAAGTTATTCTCGGTTCTGAAAAGGAAGTTGTTTTATTAGATCCGTATAAATCATATAACATCGAAAAGAATTCTCTTGAAGGAAATCATGTGTCCTTTGAAGGAATGAAGAGTGGTTTAACAGTCGTTGATCACCGCGAAGAAACAGTTGTTAGTGCGAAACTTGCACCAGTGGGGCTTGTTGTTCAAGAGTCATTATTTAATAAGTTGCAGAAAGGAAAGGATGTTTCAACAGTTAGCGGATTTATCGTTGAAGGGAACGGCAGTAGAGAGCTAACGGAAAGAATAGGAGCTATTATTCCGAAAGAAGCGAAATTCCAATCATTTGAGAAGACGAATCAATCTGAATTGCAAGATGGTGCAGTATTATTATTTGCAAGTGTATTTTTAGGGATTGTCTTTATTCTTGCAACAGGCTGTATTTTATACTTTAAACAAATAACAGAAGCAATGGCAGAGCGACCGGCATACGGAATGTTAAAGAAAATCGGATTAACGAAGAAGGAAGCAAGGGAGTCTGTAAGAAAGCAAGTCGGTGCAATATTTTTAGCACCATTCATGCTTGCGATATGTCATACGTTCTTTGCGTTTTTAAGCTTGATGGGATTTGGAGGAATGTTTGAATATAGTCTTCCTCTGCTCGGTAGTATAGGGGTATATATCGTGATTTACTTTGGTTATTATATGTTAACGGTTCGTTCGTACACGAATACAGTATTTAATGATAGAAAATAAAAAGAAGCAAGCATGGATTTCATGCTTGCTTCTTTTCTTTATTTTGTAGAAACTTCACCTGCAGCTTCTGTTTGCGGAATAAAGTATCCAATTATACCACCGATTATTGCTGGAATGATCCAGCCAATTCCTAAGTTATAAAATGGAATGGTGTGTACGATATTAGCGATAAAACTTGGTATCATTTCCACATTATCAAGTGCATGAATACAGCTAATAATAAACGCTGCAATCATCGCTCCAATGTAGACAGAAGGTTTACGTTTCGTATATTTATCGATAAATGATACGAAAACTAAAATGATCGTAATTGGGTACAAAATAATTAATACAGGTAGTGTGATTTTAATTAATAAGCTTAATCCTAAGTTTGAAATAACGAAACTAAAGATACAAACGTATAGTACAAGCTTTTTGTATGAAACATTTGTTAGCACTGTTGTGAAGTAATTTGCAAATGCACTTACAACACCAATTGCCGTCGTTAAACAAGCGAAGATAATGGCGATACTTAATAAAATATTACCGCTTGTCCCAAAGAATTGATACATAACAGTAGCTAATAGCTGACCACCGTTTTCGAATTGCCCTAAGTTTCCGTTTGAAGCTCCGATATAACCGAGTAAGAAGTAAACGATTGTTAAGAATAGAGCAGCAATACTTCCGCAAATGATTGTATATTTTGCGATAGATTTCTTCTCTTGTATACCGTTTTGACGAATTGCATTTACAACAATTGTTGATAGTACGAGAGCGCCAATTGCATCTAACGTTAAAAATCCTTCAAGAAATCCTTTGAAAAACGGGATGTCTTTATAGTCACCGATAGGCTCTGCAAACGTTCCTGGTGAAAGAATCGCTTTTGTTGCCATAATTGCAATAATTACAAGTAAAATTGGTGTTAATATTTTACCGATATGATCTACTAGCTTGGATGGATTTAATGATAAGAAGTAAACGCCTGTAAAGAAAATCGCACTAAAAACTAACATAGAATACCATTGATCTGGGAAAAGTGGTGCAATCCCGATTTCGTAAGATACAGATCCAGTTCGTGGAATAACAAATAGTGGGCCGATTGAAAGATAAATAATGATAGCGAATACTGCTGCGAATTTTGGATGAACACGGCTCGCTAAAGTGTTAAAACTACCACCAGCAAGGGCAACAGCAACGATAGCAAGTAAAGATAAACCGACGTCTGTAATAATAAATCCTGTAATGGAAACCCACATATTTTCTCCGGAAGAAAGACCAAGAAGGGGCGGGAAAATCATATTACCAGCACCGAAGAAAACTGCGAATAGTAATAAACTAATCGAAAGTATTTGCGCTGGTTTTAAAGTTGTACGCATATAAAGAAAATCCTCCTAATGAGTGTTTTTGTCGAAAATTCAAATAATTTGTCGAGTAACTGTTATTATTTTAAAGGTCTGATGACTAGAAAGCAATAGGGAATTTTGAAAATATTAAAAAATAATGCATTAAATCGAATAAATATACTATTTATATGTTTAATAGGAAGGATTTAACTTTTAACATAAAAAAACACATATCGCTAGGATATGTGTATTAAAAATATATTTTTCTATCGCGTTCTTCTTTTAAAATTTCAACTGCTTCTCGGAAGCGTTGTGAATGGACAATTTCTCGTTCGCGTAAAAAGCGTAAGCTGTCATTTATGTCGGGATCGTCTGATAAATCAATGAGCCATTGATAAGTTGCTCGTGCTTTTTCTTCAGCGGCAATATCTTCATATAAATCTGCGATAGGATCACCTTTTGCTTGAATATAAGTAGCAGTAAAAGGAACACCACCGGCATTATGATAAAACAAGGCACTATCGTGATTAGCGTACTGTGCATCTAATCCAGCAGCTTTCATTTGTTCAGGTGTTGCATCTTTCGTTAATTTATAAATCATTGTAGCAATCATTTCTAGGTGTGCGAATTCTTCGGTGCCAATATCGGTCAGCAAGCCAACGACTTTGTCAGGAATCGTATACCGTTGATTTAAGTAGCGAAGGGCAGCTGCGAGTTCACCATCTGCACCTCCGTATTGTTCAACTAATAATTTTGCGAGTGCTGGATTACAGGTGCTTACTTTAACAGGGTATTGTAATTTTTTCTCATAAATCCACATAGTGTCTCTCCTTTATATTTGCCATGGCCAAGGCCCTTTGCTCCATTCCCATGGAGCGTTAGAATAACTATTTCCAAACTGTTGAAGTGGCCCGTATTTTCCTTCAATTTTTTGCTGTAATATTCTTCGTTTATAGGAGAAATCATTGAATTGATTTATAGCGGCGGTATCGTTAGGATGTGTATCTAAATAGAGGGTAAGTTCAACTAATACAAAGTCCAGTTCTTGTAGTTCTTCAATCCATTTGTAATATTCATCAGGCAATATTTGTGTCACGTTGTTAGTCACGTCCTTTTTTGTAAGGATTTTCATAATAATCATAAAAAGCAGGCCATAAAGTCCCTTTTCTTAAAGCTTCTTTTGGTGGGAATTGGGGTAAGTTAGGTGGCTGAAAGCCCATAAACAGGTGAGGGGGTGTTGAGTAATATTTTTTCCCAATTGGAGGGCAAGGATCGTTTGGTCCATGAAAAGGTATGTAGGATTTCATGTATTTGTCCATGTTACACGCCTCCTTTATTAATGAGATATTCATCACTACGTATTGTATTCATACATAATTGTAAATTATGACTCATATAGAAAACTAAAAGGGGCAGGAGGAGTGCGGATGGAAAGGATTACAACATGCATTGTATTAGAATCTAAAAACTTAAAGGAAACATTATATTTTTATGAAGGGATTCTAGGTTTCACACCGAGTAAGGAGAGACCACAATTACGTGTAACAGGTGTTTGGTATGATATTGGTTCAACGAGAATTTGTTTTGTTGTACACCGGGGACTGGGAGAGTATAGAGAGACTGTCACATCAACAGTAGAGGAACTATTTTTTAAAACTACAAATATCGATCAGATAAAGAAAAAATTGGAGTTTTATCATATATCATTTGTAGAGGAATGTGATGGTGAAGAAGTAAGAATAACTTTATATGATCCGGATCATGTTAAGATCCAACTTGTTTCAACAAAGAATATAGAATAGTGTCTTTTATAATGTAATAATCTGAATAGCATATGAAAAAAATATTGACAAGCTTAGGTAAATATTTTAATGTGATTGTATAAAATTGTGTATATAAAGGGGAGTAACTTATTACAGTAAAGTCGTCATTACAGGGAGAAACCCTCGGCTTTATTGGCAACGTTTCGTTGTTAGTGAGACCTTTACCAGCAATGGTAGAGGCCCCTTATTGTCTTTTTTAGGACCCTTACCACGTTTGGTAGGGTCCTTTTTGTATACAAAGAGAGGAGATATAAAAATGAAAAAACTTATTAGTAGATTAAGAGTTGTATTTCATGTTCGCCGATTTGTTCCATTCCTATTTGACTTTTTCACTTCAAAAGAGGTTTCAATAAAGAAGAAAATTTTATCTATTGCATTTTTAGTTGGTTATGTTGCGATGCCGCTCGATTTAATTCCAGACTTCTTACCGTTTATCGGTATTTTAGATGATATTGGAATTGTGTTATTTATTTTGAACCGAATTGTAAAAATGGCGCCAGTTCAATTACAAGAAAAGCATAACGTAAATGTAGGATAGGAGTTAAAAATATGGAGCAAATTATTTTAGATATAATCGAATTTTTAAAGCAGTTTTCTTATTTTGGAGTTGTGTTAGCATTAACGTTTGAATTTATTCCGGCAGAAGTAGTTTTGCCCATGGTTGGGTATTGGGTATACGAGGGTGATATGAATTTTTGGCTTGCTGTACTAGCCGGAACGCTTGGTGGAACGACAGGACCGTTAACGTTATACGCACTCGGTTATTACGGTGGCCGTCCTCTATTAATAAAATACGGGAAATACTTCTTCATTAAAGAAGAACAAATTCAAAAAGCAGATGATTTCTTCGAGAAATATGGACCGGTTGTAGCATTTGTTGGACGCTTTGTACCGGGAGTTAGAACGCTTATTTCTGTTCCATGTGGTATGGCGAAAATGAACATATGGAAATTCAGCATATATACATTTGTAGCAATGTTCCCGTTAACGACTTTGTATGTTTATTTTGGAATGAAATTAGGTCCGCATTGGGAAAAAGCAGCGGGTGTTGTTGGACAATACATGCTACCAATATTAGGAGGCGTTATTCTTATCGTGGCTAGTATCTTTGTCTATAAATATATGAAGAAAAGAAACAAAACGGAATCTATCTAGTCATTTGAATATTTTTTGAAAATAGATGAATAGTACAGGCAAAAGACTCTGAGGGACATACACATATAGGGAATATAAAAGAGAGAGGGGAAACAACTATGTCTTGTGAGTGCTCAGGGTCCGCATTAACTTGTTGTCCAGATAAAAATTATGTGCAAGATAAAGTGTGTAGTCCGTGGTCTGCTACTGTAGTTGCAACAGCAATTGATAATGTTCTCTATACAAATAATATTAACCAAAACGTAGTTGGTACTGGTTTTGTTAAATATGATGTTGGACCAGGCCCAATTACTGTAGAGGTACTTGATTCTGCTGGGGGTACAATTGATACACAAACATTGAACCCAGGAACGAGTATTGCTTTTACGTATCGCCGCTTTGACAGTATACAAGTTGTGTTACCTGCAACACCTGCTGGAACGTATCAGGGAGAATTTTGTATTACAACACGTTATCCACTTTCATAGCAGAATAGGAGAGGATCGAAATGGGAATGAGAAGTTCCAGTTTGTCTTGTTGTTCTAATAAAACACTTGTGCAAGACCAAGTATGTACAGACTGGTCTATTACAGGTGCTGGTACTCAAATTGTATATACAAATAATATCACGCAAGAAGTATATGGTTCAGGTTACGTGAAGTATGATGTAGGTGCCAACCCGATTACAGTTGATTTTTTAGTAGGTGCAACAGTAGTTGATACAATTACTGTACAACCACAAAGTAGTGGTACTTTCACTGTCCGATATTTTACTACTGTCCGAATTACTACGACAGGAACGACTGTTAATCAAGGCGAGTTTTGTATTACAGTACGTTATCCAATTTCATAAAAAAGCATACCGTAAATGGTATGCTTTTTTATGAAATTGGTATTCTATAAGCAACATGTAAATTCGCAACAGTACTTGCCTTCTAAATATAGTGAAGGATTACTTGTTATATTGATAATACTGACCGAGTGTAAATCTTTTCCTGTGTACGATATTGTATTACCAGGAAACACAGTGAAAATATTGGTTACTGTTCCAACGATTTGAATTGTAATTGCTTCGGTGCTGCTAGTACTATTGTAAACCGAGACAGTACCTGATATAAGTAATATCCCATCACTTTGCCATAGTATCATTGATTGTGATGCATCTTTGGCAGATGGGATGGTGTTATTAGTTATGAGGAAATTCCCTGCAAATTCATTTGTTACTCGCTCGCAATTTGGATTTGGAGGAGGGGGCGGTGGACAAGGGTCTGGACAAATAATAGATAAAGGAGCGAAACAACCGATATTTTTTTTATTCTTCAATACAACCCCTCCTTTTAAGTTGTCTTTTACTACTATTAAATGTAAAAGCATGGCCGATGTGTTAAAAAAAGAAGGAAATATTAAAAATTAAGATTGTCTAATAGGCTTAAACCTTAACTTATCATTAGCGTTATAGAAAAGATTATATGTGAATAGTCATAGGAAAAGAATGATCAGACTCTTTTAGACAAAAGGTGGTTGTATACAATAGTACGAGGAATGTTGGACTTAATTTCTAATTAACTGTATATTTACAAAAATCTAATAAAATTCATTTGTTATTTAAACGACATTAACATGTATTAGATAAAATAGCCCTTGTAATGAATCAATTATTATGAGGAGGATTCACGTGGACAGAACTGCTTTAAGAAAAGTAAAAGGCCTTATTGGATTATTAATGGTTTTTGTATTAGCGTTCGTATCATTTCCGTGGAGTACATCAGTCAAGGCAGAAGAGAAAAAGCAAGAAAAGGCATCAAGTGAGAAGAAGATAGTTTTTCCAGTTGTAAGTGATGTGCATATTAAAAATAGTGGAACGGATGATACGTTTCGCTGGAAAAGAGCGATTGAACAGTTTAATACATTAGCACCGAAGCAAGATGCATTTGTTATTGTAGGTGATTTCACAGATACAGGATCAGTGCAGCAATATGATCGTTTCATGCAAGTGTATAATGAAAATGCAAATAAAGATGCAGTGCGAATGAATTCACTCGGTAACCATGATTATTGGAACGGTTTATCTGTAGAGGGTGCACAGAAGCGTTTCTTAGAAAAAACAGGTATGGAATCAATTTATTATCATAAAGTGGTAAAAGGTTATCACTTCCTTGTTATGTCTCCAGAGAATGGAACAACTCATGGATATTATTCAGACAAGCAAATTAATTGGTTAAAAGAAGAAATGGCGAAAGCGCAAAAAGATGATCCAACAAAACCAATTTTCGTATTTTTACATCAACATATTAAAGATACAGTGTACGGTAGTCATGAATGGGGAACACAAGATAGCGCAAAAATTAATACAGTATTAAAGGAATATCCACAAGTTATTACATTTTCGGGTCATTCGCATTATCCGTTAGACGATCCAAGATCGATTCATCAAAAAGACTTTACATCAGTTGGTACATCTTCAGTAAGTTATATGGAAGTTGAAGGTGGTAAAGTACAAGGGAATATCCCGCCAGGAGCTAGTACGTTAAGCCAAGGTTTATTAGTAGAAGTAGATGATGAAGAAGTAACGATTAATCGTCGTGATTTCCATACGAATTCTTGGACAGGCGAGCCTTGGAAAATTAAATTACCAGCAAAGAAAGAAACATTTACACATGTAGAAGATCGTGATAAAGAAAAGCCTTACTTTGCTAAGGATGCAAAGCTTGCTGTATCAAATGTAACAGAAAATGCGGCAACAGTAACATTCCCGCAAGCATTGGACAACCTTCTTGTTCATTCTTATCGTGTACAAGCTAGAGATAAGCAGACGGGAGAAATAAAGAATAAATTGTTAGCATTCTCAGAGTTTTATCGTGATCCAGTGCCAAAAGACCTTACATTTACACTTGCAGGATTAGATGGCGGGAAAACATATACACTTGAAGTCGTTGCAATCGATTCATTTGGCAATGAAACCGCACAGCCGTTAACTGCGGAAATTACTACGAAAAAAGATAATATTGACCCGAATGTGAAAGTACCAAAAGCTGATGTTTTCGATGTAAACTTTGCAGATGGTACATTTAAAGACAATTCACCATTTGGTACAAAAGGTGATGTGAAGGGCAATGTGGTTATTGAATATGATAAAGCATTGAAAAAGAATGTGATGAAATTAAACGGACAATCTAATACATTTGGATACCTTCCATTTTCAGCGGCACAAAAAGAGAAAGTAGCAAATACATTTACGCTAGAAACGGTATTTTCAATGAATCAAATCCGTGGCCAAGGTATTTTGCAAAATACAGAGAGCGGCGGAATTGGATTTGAGTCTACAGGAAGTGGATATGTTGAATTATGGGCTCACATTGGTGGCAGCTATAAACGTGTTGGAGTTCAATTAGAAGCGAACAAAACGTATCATTTAACAGGAACGTATAACGGAAGTGAAGTGGCAATTTACGTAGATGGTAAAAAAGTAAATAGTCAGCCAGCTACTGGGAAAGTGTATCATCCAAACGTACCATTTGCATTTGGAGCGGATCCTGATAGTAACGGAAATGGTGGTATTCCGTTAAATGGACAAATCGCGCTTGCGAAATTATATAGTAAAGCGTTAAGTTCTTCAGAAGTATTAGCGGCGTACAATGAGTTCTCTAACCGTACGAAGTTAGAGCAAGTAAATGCGTTATTTGAAGAGCTTAGAAAAGTAAAAGAAGTGTTAGCTGGAACGTATGGATTTGGAGATAAGCCAGGTCAATATTCAAAGGAAGCATTTCAAGAATTAGAGAAAAGCTATAATAACGCAAAACAAGTGTTTGAAAATGTAGGGAGTACGGGAGAGCAAATCGTTCAAACATATAACGAATTAAAAACAGCTAATGTAACATTTGTACAATCTAAAGTAGTAGAACAACCGAAAACACCGAAAGAAAAATTACAAATCAATATTGAATCTGCAAAAGTAGTAGTGAAAAAAGCTCAAGATGCAAATGTAACGGACGGTTCAGTGAAAGCACTGAGTCAAAAAATTACAGTGGCCGAAGCTGTAGTGAAAGATGTAAAAGTAAAAGATGCACAGGTAGAAACGATGAATCGTACATTAGAGCATGCGATTTCACTCGTTGAAAAAAGTATGAACAAATAAGAGAGAGGAAAAGAAGCTTATCATGATAGGCTTCTTTTTTGTTATACTAAAAGTAGTATAGAATGAAGGAGCGAATAATTTGGAACAGAAAAAGCTAAAAAGAATTCTTGAATATGTATGGATCGCGGTTGTGCTCCTTGTAGGATATTATTTCTTAAAAGAGAAAAGTATTTGGGTTTTATTTTTAATGACTTTCTTATTAGCAGGACTAGGAACGTTATTTATTAACTTTTTCTTTGATAGTTTGAATGCCTGGAAGAATAAAAAGAAGGGAACGAAGTAAAGGAGGGAATATATGCAAAAGTGGAAGCTCATATATCAGGTGATTATTTTCCTATTGCTTGTAGGTATTGGAATGGTTAAATACGCAACGCCAATAGGAAATTGGGCATGGTTTACAGCTTGCATCGGCATATTTTTCATTTTACAATCGTTAACGAAAAAATATAATAGTACAGAAAAATAGCTCGCCGCTAAAACGGCGAGCTATTTTGTTATGCTTTTTTCTTTTCATCATTCGTTTTTTCGGTAGCTAAGTGACTATGCTTTCTAGAGTAGAAGAAATAGAAGCATAAGCCGACTATAAGCCAAACTGCAAAGCTAATCCATGTTGTTTTAGACAAATTGATCATTAAATATAAGCAGCAAAGAATCGCGACAACTGGTAATACAGGTACGAAAGGTGTACGGAATCCGCGTTTTAAGTCAGGATGTGTTTTTCGTAAAATAAGTACTGCGCAGCAAACGAATGTAAAGGCTGTTAACGTACCGATGTTTACTAAATTCGCTAGCAAATGTAAATCTAAAAGTCCTGCTAATAAAGCGGCAACAACGCCAGTAATCCACGTGTTTAATAAAGGGATTTTTACTCTTTTATTTACACGTGATAACGCTTTTGGAAGTAGACCGTCACGGCTCATCGCATACGAAACGCGAACTTGTCCATACATAACGACTAAAAGGACGGTTGTCATTCCAGTCATCGCTCCAACAGCGAGTAGTCCTGCAATTGTGTCCTCACCAACGAAATGCAATGCAAATGCAACTGGATCAGAAACGTCTAATTGCGTATAAGGAACCATACCTGTTAAAACGAAAGATACGATCATATATAAAACAGTACAAATAAGAAGAGAACCGATAATACCAATTGGTAAGTCACGCTGCGGTTTTTTCGTTTCTTCTGCAGCGGTTGCGATTGCATCAAAACCTAAAAAGGCGAAGAATACAGTGGCAGCTCCGGTAATAATACCGTCGTATCCGAATGGAATGAACGGTGTCCAGTTTTCAGGCTTTACATATTTTGCGCCTGCTACGATAAAGGCAATGATAACAGCTAGTTTAATAAGAACCATAATATTATTAATGCGTGCACTTTCACGTATACCAAAACTTAAAAGGCCGGTAATAAGAAGTAAAATGCAGACAGCTGGTAAATCGATGAGACCACCTTTTCCTACGCCGGGGGCTGAGGCGATTATGGCGGGCAGGTGTATATTGAATCCTTGTAGTAATGATTGCAAATAACCAGACCAACCGACAGCTACTGCCGCGACTGCAAGTAAATATTCGAGCATTAAACACCATCCGACGATGAAGGCGACGACTTCTCCGACTGTCATATATGCATAAGTATACACACTTCCTGAGACAGGAATAGAAGAAGCAAATTCAGCATAACAAAAGGCTACACAAGCACAAGTAAATGCAGCAATAAGGAATGATAGCATAATACCAGGACCAGAATGTTTTGCTGCAACAATACCTGTTAATACAAAGATCCCTGTCCCAATTACGGCGCCGATTCCTAAGAACGTTAAATCGAGTGCTGTTAATGTTCTCTCGAGTTGCTTTGGTGATTCAGTACTAAGCGCTTTTTTTCGTAATAATGACTTCACTTTGGACTCTCCCTCCATTTTTTCATTTCCATAACGGCGGCTATAGTATGAGCCCATGAGAAAAGAGTAAGTAAGGAAGTGGAGGTGCAGTTATGGTATGTAGTTTTTTAAAATTGCTGGATTAATCTTAATATAATTCAGAATATTTTGTCAAATAAAAATATGACAAATAAAATGCGGATCAATAGGGGAAACTACTTGCAGAAATGGACGGGGGTTAACGACCCACTGATTAAAGTTAAAGTAGGAGCAGATGCTATGTTATTTTATTTTGAACTTGTCGTCATTTTACTTTGTACGAAATTAGCTGGTGACATTAGTGTGAGACTTGGTCAGCCTTCTGTACTTGGTAAGTTAATTGTCGGTATTATTATCGGTCCAGCTGTACTCGGTATTATTAATAGTTCTGAACTAATTGATGAACTGAGTGAGATTGGTGTTTTGTTACTTATGTTTATGGCGGGACTTGAAACAGATTTAGAAGAGTTAAATCGGAATTTGAAATCGTCATTTGCAGTAGCGGCTGGTGGAATTATTTTTCCTTTCATCGGTGGTTATGTAACAGGATTGCTGTTTGGATTAATACAGTCCCATGCCATTTTTTTAGGATTATTACTTTGCGCAACATCGGTTAGTATTACGGTGCAGACGCTACGTGATTTAGGAAAAATGAATACGAGAGAAAGTACAACAATTTTAGGTGCTGCTGTATTTGATGATGTCATTGTCGTTATTTTATTGGCATTTGTAATGAGTTTTTTAGGAACACAAGATGTAAATATAACACTTGTCATTGCAAAGAAAATTATTTTCTTTGTAAGTATTGTTTTTATTGCTTGGAAAGTCGTTCCTTGGATTATGAAAATGCTTGTCCCGCTTCGTGTAACAGAAGCGTTAATTAGCGCGGCTCTTATTATTTGCTTCTCTTTTTCTTATTACAGTGAAATGATGGGAATTGCAGGCATTATTGGAGCATTTGCAGCAGGAATTGCTATTTCTCAAACAGAGTATAAGCATGAAGTGGAACATAAAATTGAACCGATTGCTTATGCAATATTTGTTCCAGTATTCTTCGTAAGTATCGGAATGGAAATTACATTTCAAGGCATTGGAAGCCAGCTTTGGTTCATTATTATTATGACCCTCATTGCAATTTTCACAAAGTTAATTGGATCAGGTTTAGGAGCGAGATTGACAGGTTTTAATCTCCAATCTTCTATTAGTATTGGCGCGGGGATGGTATCACGTGGTGAAGTAGCACTTATCATCGCAGCAAATGGACTTACGGCGAATTTATTAGCGAAAGAAAATTTCACAGCGATTGTTATTGTTGTTATATTGACGACGATTATTACACCGCCACTTTTGAAGAAATATTTTGTATAGAGAGGAAGGGCTTATCTGATGTAGGTAAGCTCTTTTTTTATTCCAAAAAGCAATGGTCATATAGCATGAAGGGTTTGTAATTATGGTAAAATCTATGTATGTGATATGACAAGGAGAGGGAAGTGTGAAGATTACGAAGGAGAAGGTTATCGGTGTAATCGTACTTATTGCAGTATGTATACCATTTACTGCATGGAAAGAATCAAAAGTGAAGGATTTTCCGGTTTCTATTTTTTCGGAAGAAGCAGATGGTGAGTACGGTCAGAAGCTGAAATATACTGCTTTTTTACCTGATGTTGCGATTTGGATGAACGGTTGGAAAGAGAAGTGGACAGAAGGAGAAAGAACTGTTTATCAAAAAGGGAATCGCATTGTAAATGTGTTTCATCCTCCTGGCGATGATGGTTTTTACCTTCTTGAAGCAAGAGAAAATAAGTGAACGCAACCGTAAGAAGTGGAGGTTAAATAGTGAAAGCTTCAACATTACTATTTAAAATTGAAAGTAATATGGATCAATTTTCACCAGCTGAAAAGAAGGTTGCCATGTACATAATGGAGAATGCAGAGATTGTTCCGAACTTAACGACGAAAGAAGTGTCAACGAATGCAGGCGCAAGTGAGGCGAGTGTCGTTCGTTTTTGTAAGTCGATTGGGATCGGAAGTTTTAAAGCATTTAAGATAGCACTCGTTCGTGAATTAACGATTGCTGATTATAATATTAACGATTTTTCAGTGATGAATACGGAAGATGGACCGTACGATTTGTTTAATAAAGTCACTTATGTGAATAAAGCTGCAATTGAGGCGAGCGTTACTGCGATAGATAAGAAGGAACTTGAGAAAGCTGCAGATTGTATTGTCAATGCGGGCAAAATTATATTTTACGGCGTAGGTGGATCAGCTACGCCAGCAATGGACGGGGCTTATAAATTTACACGGCTTGGATTTACAGCGATGATGCTATCTGATTTTCATATGATGTTGCCGCTTGTGACGAATTTAAAAGAAGGCGATATATTTGTTGCGATTTCAACATCTGGTCGAACGAGAGATGTGCTTGAAATGGCGCAGTATGCAAAGAGACAAGGTGCAACTGTTATTGGAATTACGAAGCTAGATCAATCATCCCCCCTATATAAAGAAGCGGACATTCGTCTTTGTATGCCAGATGTAGAACAAGATCATCGTATTGCAAGTATTGCGTCGAGAATGACGCAACTGAATATGATTGATGCTTTATATGTGATTACTTTCAACCGAATTGGTAATAAAGTATTGGATCAATTTATGGAGACGCGAGAAGAAGCGTTGCGGTTACGGAAGTTAAAGTAGAAGAAAAGATGAGGAGACTCATCTTTTTTTATCCCGCTATTTGCCGGGCGGTAAGACCCCCACTTCAAAATTCAGCGGAAGCAAAGGAAGTTAGGTGGGGGATCAACTGCCCGTAAAAGCCCGATTGGTGCGGGCTAATAATCAGTGGGGATGAATAAAACCCCCACTGATTAAAGTTTCACTTTATTATCTTTGACAAAAATATGTCATGTTGTGAAATTTTATTTCATAAAATAAGAAAGAGTTATTGATTTTTAGTTTCTTAAAGTTATAATAAAAGTGTGAAATATAATTTCAAAGAGGGTGGAAATATGTTAGAAAATTTATCGACAGAACATCGTAATGAGAAAACAATGAATCTGGATGAAATGAGCATAAAAGAAGTGTTGCAAAGTATGAATGAAGAAGATCGAACTGTTGCGTTAGCAGTTGAAAAAGAGATAGAACAAATTGAAAAGGTTGTACAGACTGTTATTAAATCTTTTGAAGAAGAGGGACGCTTAATTTACATTGGTGCTGGTACGAGTGGTCGTTTAGGTATTCTAGATGCAGTGGAATGTCCGCCGACATTTGGCACGGATGATAAAATGGTGCAAGGATTTATAGCAGGTGGATTGAAAGCGTTTACTAAGGCGGTGGAAGGTGCCGAAGATCGAGAAGAGTTAGCAGAAGAAGATTTAAAAAGTATTGGATTAAATGAGAAAGATACAGTGATTGGAATTGCTGCAAGTGGTAGAACTCCTTACGTAATTGGCGGCTTGAAATACGCACAGAGCGTAGGAGCGAGTACAGCAAGTATTTCTTGTAATAAAAATGCTGAAATAAGTAAATATGCAAAGTTAAATGTGGAAGTAGAGACAGGTGCAGAAATATTAACAGGATCAACGCGTTTAAAAGCTGGTACAGCACAAAAATTAGTGCTGAATATGATTTCAACAGCTTCGATGATTGGTGTAGGAAAAGTATATAAAAACTTAATGGTAGATGTTCAATCCACAAATGAAAAGTTAGTAGAACGGTCAAAACGAATTATTGTGGAAGCAACAGGCGCTAGTTATGAAGTAGCGGCAGAGTATTATGAAAAGGCAGAACGTAACGTAAAAGCTGCCATTGTTATGGTGTTGTTGCAGTGTGAGTATGGGGAAGCACTGGAGAAACTAAAATACGCAAAAGGGTTTGTGAAGAAAGCACTATAAAATAATAGGGAGGGGGATTCTATTATGAAGAAAGAAGAGAGAATGGCCAAGGAAATTTCGGAGCAACTTGGGGGAATAAAAAACATTCGTAGTATTGCTCATTGTATGACGAGACTACGTTTAACGCTTCATGATGAAAGTAAAGTAAACATGGACCTTTTGAAAAAAGTTGAAGGTGTTATGGGTGTTATAGAAGATGAGACGCTTCAAGTTGTCGTTGGCCCAGGAACAGTAAATAAAGTAGCAGCTAAAATGGAAGGTTTGACAGGACTACGAATTGGTGAGGTAGCAGATCATCACCTTGAAGATATTGGGCAAGAGATGAAGTCAGAGATTAAGAAGAAAAATAATACCCCAGTGAAAAACTTTTTACGAAAAATAGGAAGTATTTTTATTCCGTTAATTCCGGGGCTTGTTGCGTCAGGAATTATAAACGGGGTTGCTAACTTTGCGAAAAACGCTGGTGCTGATCCAAATGCAACATGGTTACAAATGTTACTACTCATTGGCGGCGGTATCTTTACATTCTTAGGAATTTTAGTCGGCTGGAATACAGCGAAAGAGTTTGGCGGGACACCGGTTCTTGGGGCAATTGCTGGTATTTTAATTTTTAACCCGGCGATGGCAAACGTAAAATTGTTTGGTGAAGCATTAGTGCCCGGACGGGGCGGATTGTTTGCAGTAATTTTTGCAGCATGGCTTATGGTTGTAGTGGAAAGACAAGTTCGAAAAGCAGTGCCAAATGCAGTTGATATTATCGTGACACCACTTATTACTGTATTAGTTGTAAGTATCGTAACGATGTTAGCCATTCAGCCATTAGCAGGTTTCTTATCAGATGGTATTACGAGCGGAATTAATGCTATTTTAAATATTGGCGGAGCATTTGCTGGCGCAGTACTTGCGGGAACATTTTTACCTCTCGTTATGGTTGGATTACATCACGGTTTAACACCAATTCATATGGAATTTATTAATCAAACACACGTAACACCTTTATTACCAGTGCTCGCAATGGCTGGTGCTGGCCAAGTAGGCGCAGCAATTGCGATTTATGTGAAAACAAAAAACAAACGACTTCGTAACGTAATTAAAGGTGGATTGCCAGTTGGCTTTTTAGGAATTGGTGAGCCGTTATTATACGGGGTGACATTACCACTTGGGAAACCGTTTATTACTGCTTGTTTAGGAGCGGCTGTCGGTGGTGCATTCCAAGCAGTTATGCAAACAGCTTCTCTTGGAATTGGCGTATCAGGGCTCTCTTTAATTCCTTTAATTGCTGACAATAAATATTTACTCTATTTCTTAGGTTTAGTAATTGCATATGCTTTCGGATTTATCTTTACGTACTTCTTCGGATTTAAAGAAGAAATGGCAGAAAACATATAGAGAAAGGGATTCCTTTCTCTTTTTCTATTAATAGAAAGGGAGATTTATATGATCGGAGTTTCCATTTATCTTTCAAAAGAACGAGTAGAGAAACAAGAAGAGTGGCTAAGAGTAGCGAAGGAAAATGGGTTTACATCTATTTTTACATCACTGCACATTCCAGAAGATGATCCAAATACGTATAAAGAGTTAATTCAAATATTAGGGAAACAAGCTCTTGCACATGAAATGGAGCTAATGGTTGATGTTTCTCCAAAATCGTTACACCATTTAGGGCTAACATATGAAAATGTGGAAGAGCTATTGGACTGGGGCATTACCGGTTTAAGAATGGATTACGGCATTGCGCCAAAAGAAATTGCAAGCGTATCTCATAAGATGAAAGTAGCTTTAAATGCGAGTACGATTACAAATTCATTTTGGAAAGAATTACTTGCAGAACATATAAGAGTAGAGAATGTAGAAGCATGGCATAATTTTTACCCACGTCCAGAGACAGGACTAGCAAAGTCCTTCTTACAAAAACAAAATCAATATTTACAGAAGTGCGGAATAAAGACGATGGCATTTATTCCAGGAGATGCGGAAAAACGAGGTCCGTTATATGAAGGGTTACCAACGTTAGAAAAACATCGCAATATGCGCCCGCTTGAAGCGTATTTAGAACTTGTTCAAGATTGTGGTGTTGATAAAGTATTGATTGGAGATATAAGCGCAAGTTTGGAAAGTATGCAAGAAGTAGCTAGTGCGAGTAGAGGGATTATTCCATTGCGTTACAAATCATTTATAACTGATAAAGAAGTATTAAAAGTGGTGGAGCAAGTGCATACAAATAGACTAGATCCGGCTCGTGATGTTATTCGATCTGTAGAATCAAGGGAAGGAAATAGAGTGGTGTTACAGCCGATGCATACAATTGTAAGAAAGAAGGGCAGTATTACAATTGATAATGAATTGTACGGTAGATATGCAGGGGAGATGCAAGTTGCCACACATGATTTACCTGTAGATGAGAAAGTGAATGTTGTTGGAATGGTTGTGGAAGAGGACGTTTCTTTACTGCCTTATATTGGCGCTGGAAAAATGTTTCAACTTTTTTTATGCGATAGAATAAAAGCTTGAATTAGCGCTATTTTGTAGGAAAACATTATCCGTAAAAGGGATAATGTTTTTTGTTTTCTTTAAAAAAGTATTTGACGAATGAAATAAAATACCGTATTGTTTTGACTTGTGAATAAAAGTTCACCATAACAAAACAAAAAGGAGAGTTCAAAATGAATCAATATATTGGGAATTTAATTATTCGTATCGTGTTAGGAGTTACGTTCTTTGCACATGGTTTAGCAAAGTTTCAATCAGGTATCGATAATGTAGCAGGATGGTTTACAAGCATCGGTTTACCAGGTGGCCTTGCATACGGCGTAGCAACTGTAGAATTAGTTGGTGGTATATTATTAATTATCGGTTTAGGTGTACGATATGTAGGATTGTTATTCGCTCTTATTTTAGCTGGAGCTATCGTAAAGGTAAATGGAGCAGCAGGTTTATTAGGAGATGGAAAGAATCCAGGATATGAATTAGATCTTGCATTATTATCAATGGGTGCGTATTTATTCGTAGTAAAAGCAGAAGGATATGTAGATCGTTTCTTAAAAGAGAAAGTAATGAAAACGAAGTAAATTTTATTTATAAATTGTTGACTTGAAGAATTATTGTAACTATAATGATTACAGCTAATGAATTACGAATGAAACAATTTAAATATTTTTTTACACAAGATGTAACTGCATTGGTTACGTCTTGTGTAAAAATAAATAAACGGGAGGAAGTAATATGCCTAAATCAAATTTAGAAATTATTCAAAGCACGTATGAAGGATTAGCTTCTTCGAATGCAAAGCATTTAGCAGAAGCCCTCTCTGAAAAAGTGGAATGGACAGAGGCAGAAGGTTTCACGTATGGCGGAACATATAAAGGCGTAGAAGCTATAATGGAAAATGTATTTAGCCGTTTAGGATCAGAATGGGATGATTATAAAGCAAGTGTAAATACATATCATGAAGTAAACGGAAAAGATGTAATTATTGCTGAAGGTATGTATTCTGGAGTTTATAAAGAAACAGGAAAATCATTTGAAGCAGAATTTGTTCATGTATGGCAGCTTGAAAATGGAAAAATCGTGAAGTTTAAGCAGTATGTAGATAGTCATATTGTTAGGGAAGCGATGAAGAGCTAATGCTTTTTAAATGGATTGTAGGTATATGTATTACCATTATGGTAATCATCTCTTCTATAGTTGGCGGAAAGAAATTGCTTGCATATGTGGAAAAAGAAAATACAAATATTCAAACCGAGCGAGCGGCAAACGAAAAAGAGAAAAAAGCTGCAGAAGAAGCCCCGCAAATTAGTGAAGGTGAAATTATTTCTACTATGCATAAAATGGTGCATCAAAAGGTAAAATCCTCTGAAAAATGGGGATTTGTAGAGATGACAAAAAAGGAAATTTCTAATGTAAAAAGAGATATTGAAAATAGTACAGGTTTTCAATATAAAATGAAGTTATTTTCTATTATAAATAGATGGGAAAAAGGAGATTTTTCTCAAACTGTTGAGGAGCATAACTTTTTATGGAGCCTTCAAGGTGGAGATACTGGCAAGGCGACGGAACGTTTATCGCCAGAAGAGGAAAAGCAGTATATAAAAGAAATGAAGAGAAAATAAAAACATCGCCAACCCAGATGACGATGTTTTTTCATTAAGAATGTTTTCGCATTAAAGCTCTAGTTGGCTGAACAGCGACAGTTTTGAAATGAGAAAATAAATAACATCCTGTTACAACGACAATTGTTCCTAAAATTTGTATCCACGTTAATTCTTCTCCGAGGAATATGAATGCTAAAATGGCTGTGAAAATTGGATTGAAGTTTAGAAAAATACCTGATGTAGTTGCGCCTAATTTTTGTACGCCAATATTCCAAAATACCATACAAAGAACTGTCGAAATAAGCCCAGTATATAAAAGTGATGTGATGAAAGAAGTATTTATATTTGAAACAGTGAAGCTACCTATGTTAAACGGTAGTAATAAAATAACGCCGAAAATACCAGAGTACAACGTTGCCATAAGTGGTGTAGTTGTTTTTGTTGCCCATTTACTACAAACAGAATAGATTCCCCAAATACAAACTGCTGCAATCATCCATAAATCGCCACTATTAAAATGTAGTGAAAATAAAAGCGAGAAATCACCTTTTAATAGGACGAGGATAACCCCGAAGAATGAAAGAATCATGGATAGGATTTGAAGTGTATTTACTTTTTCTTTTAGAAATAATACTGAAAATAATGCGATTGAAATTGCATTCAATGTAGAGATAAGACCTACATTCGTAGCGGATGTTTTTTCTAATGCTAAAAATTGAAAGATGTTAAAAAGAGCGACCCCTGAAATTCCCATCAATATTAACGGAAGTATTGCGGTACGTGGTGGAAGGATTTTCTTTTCTTTAAACCATACCATTGGTAATAAACAAACAATCGCAATCATCCATCTTAAATTTGTCAGTGTCATCGGCGATGCATGATCGACGAGTGATTTTCCAACGACAAAATTTCCTCCCCATAATAAGCTCGTTAGTAATAGTAAAAAGACGTAAAAATAAGGCATGCTAAAATCCCCTTTTTTGTAATCAATACGAATTGTAAATAATTTTAGCATTTTTCTTTATTGTGTAATATATTCTTTTGTATAATGGTGAAAACTCGATAAAATCTTTAGTTTAAAATGATATTTACAGAAAAATATTCAGTTTTATATAAATAATAAGTTGTTTTTTCGAATAATCATCGGTAAGAAAAAAGGGGGAATTGTAATGGAGTCGTCTGTTATTAAAGTGTTGGATGATTTGGATGTACAAATTTTAGATATATTGCAGAAGGAGTCACAAGTAAGTAATGCAGAGTTGGCACGTCGCGTTAATTTATCACCGGCTGCGATGCATGCAAGAATAAAAAGGTTAGATGGGGAAGGTTTCATCGATAAGCAAGTTGCGATTTTAAATCAAGAAAAGCTTGGATTTGATTTATTATGTTTTATTTTTATGAGTACGAATATTCATCAATTTGACAAGTTGGAAGTGTTGGAGAAAGAATTAGAATCGATGCCAGAAGTGTTAGAATGTCACTGTTTAACAGGAGAGTACGATTATTTATTAAAGGTTGCAAATCGTGATCGTAAAGAACTAGAGCAGTTTATTAGAAAGCTGAATAAGCTTGGTATTACAAGGATACAGACAAGTTTAGCACTTCGTGAAATTAAATATTCGACGGTATTGCCGATACGAAATGAGGAACCGAGCATCGATTAGATTGCTTGTTTTTTTTGTTTGTATAAATTGATTGACGGGGAGAAAAGAGAGCTGTATTATTATATAAAATTATGAATTAAAATTCATTTTAAGTTATAAATATTAATATCGAGGGCAAGGGGATGTAATATGAAAATCTGTAATGCGGTGACGAGTGATGTGAAAGAAATTTATAGTCTTATTGAGGTTTATGCAAAAGAGGGAGTTGTTTTACCACGTTCTCTTTTGTCTCTTTATCAATATTTGCAATGTTTATATGTTATGAAAGAAGACGAGAGAATTGTTGGAGTTGCTGGATTGCATGTGTTGGGGGAAGATCTTGCAGAAATACGCTCGTTAGTAGTTTCGCATACATATGCAGGGAGAGGGATAGGGCGTATGCTCGTAAATCATGTAATGGAAGAAGCTACGAAAATAAATGTAAGAAGAGTAATTTCCTTAACATATGAAACAGTATTTTTTCAAAAGTGTGGATTTGATTTTATAAATAAAGAAGCATTGCCAGAGAAAGTATGGATTGATTGTAGACATTGTCCAAAGGTGGATTATTGTGATGAAGTGGCGATGGTTCGGTATGTTGGATAAAAAATTTATAGAGAAAAAGTTCCCACTATTATTTACATATATAGTGGGAACATATATTTCCATAAGAAATGGACAGGTTATTAAGAATTTGAATTCTTTTGTCTCACGGCAAAATTATAAAGTGGATCTTTAAGTTCATAGTTATACGTTAAACCGTCGACAATTCCTACAACTTTATCATTATCATAAAGATCGAGCATAAATTGTGCCATTTGTTTTGCAGTGTGGAATTTTGGTACAACATTATCGTATTGGAATTCATCAATATCAAATGAACGTTTCGCAAATTCTGTTTCAGTTGCAGCAGGAGCTAAAACTTTTGCTTGCAGTTTTGCGCCTTGTTCTTTCAGTTCGTGAGACAACCCTTCTGTAAATGCACTTACATAGAATTTCGTAGCGCAATACGTAACAGCATCAGTAACAATTGTGTATCCGCCGCCCGATGAAACGTTAATAAGCTGTGTTCCATCAACCATTGAATAATCTCGAACGAAAAGAGAAGAGAGTATTGTTAGTGCTTCTATATTGACATGTAACATCGTTGCGATTTTATTTAAATTTTGTTCAGCAATTGAGTCGAAATTACCAAAACCTGCGTTGTTAATCCACGTTTCAATTTGAAAAGCTTGTAGGCTTTCATAAAGTTTATAAACATCTTCAGTAACAGATAAATCAGTTCTTCGAATGACAACATCCAACTCAGGATGCATTTCGTTAATTTTCAATTTTAATCTGTTTAATTCTTCTTGTCTTCGAGCTACAAGTACTAAATTTTTTCCGCGAGATGCAAATGCTAAAGCTGCTTCATAACCAATTCCGGAACTTGCGCCAGTAATAACCGTGTATTTCATATAAAATCCCCCTAAATTCAAATTCATTTATGGTTAGATTGTATTTGTTAGAGTATACTCTAAGTCAAATGTTTTTTATAAATTTGATACGGTTATAAAATATATGAGGGTAAGCATATGAAGGGAGTTTTAGTATGTACACAATTAGCGAGGTAGCAAAATTATTAGGAGTGAGCACATATACACTACGTTATTATGAAAAGGAAAATATATTAATTGCAAATCGTGATACAAATGGAAATCGACTTTACGAAGAGTCACATATAAAGTGGTTGCAGTTTGTAATGAAATTAAAACAAACGCAAATGCCAATAGCGAAAATAAGAGAATACGCTAGATTATATACAGAAGGGGAGCATACAACAGAAGCTCGTTTACAGCTCCTAGAAGATCATAGGAAATCTATTCAGATTCAAAGAGAAAACTTAGAGGTTACAGAGAAGATGCTTGAGAATAAAATTAGTGCATACAAAAACTTATTGGAAAATAAATAGATGGTTGTTATGTGATGAAAAATGGATTTGATCTATGAGTATTTCATCATAGTGTATGGACAAATAAAAAAGAGCAGCTAGCAAAAGCTAACTGCTCCATTCAAGGGATCTCTCCAAGGGGGAGTGGAGAAAATATTATGTTACTAGCAGTATTAACAGATTATTGAGAAATATACAGGTGACGATGAAATTTTTTCTAACTACATGTGGAATCAGAAATAAATTGTCTGGTAGGACAGTTTATTCGATTATTTACAGACTGATTGAATTTTCATTTTATGGTTAATTTATCTGCTTATCGTTGATAATTATCTATTTTTTTACTGAAAAATAATAGCTTTAACAATAAAATTTATAAATAAAATAAATAGATTTATATATTGTCGTAATTTTATATTATAATATTAATTGTGAAGTAAATCTATTATGGATAATAACAAAGAATGTGTAAGCAAAATAAGTTGTTTTTATCCTGATATTACTTACAAATAAACTAACAATGATAGATAATGATTTAACAATAGAACAGGGGATAAAAATAAAAGAAGCATTCAAGAATAAATTTGAAAACAAATAAGAGTTGAAAAACCCTAATTATTATTTCATTCCACATTAACGAGCAGGGAGATTTCCACTTCAAAATTAGGCTGAAGCAAAGAAGTTAGTTGGCAGTCGGGCTATCCCTTAATGTCCGATTGGTTCAATTAATAATCAGTGTGTAATGAACAAAATCCCTACAGATTAAGTTTTACTTTATATATTGTTTAAGGAGTTACGTTAAAATGGCGACATATTTTACAAGAACTTTTTCCGAGATGATTCAATTTAGTCCCCCATACGTTTCACCTATTGTTGGAACAATATTTTTAATAATAGCGGTAATACTTATATGGAAATACAAAAAAAACGAATTCTCTTTTAAATTTTTGATCTTACGATTATTGCTAGTAAGTGTATCTTTTATTTATACAATGGGAGTATTAATAATTACAAGAATCGAGGCGATACCGTGGTCTATTTATGAAAGAGTGCTTGAGAATAAATCTATTTTAAAATTTTCTACACCACAATTAATTCCTTTTGATTCGATAATTCATATATTAAATATATATGGGATCGGGACTATTATTTTAGGCAACATATTACTTTTATTACCACTAGGCTTTTTTCTGCCATTATGGTTTCGAAATCTATTCAATTCTTATGTAGTAATAATCCTAATCGTATTAACGTCAACAACAATCGAATTTTTACAATATCTTTTTGGGGTGGGAATACCTAATGTTGATGATGTGTTATTAAATACGATAGGAGGAGGAATTGGATATGGTTTGCTAAAAGTAATCGCATGTTTTAAAAGTACATACAAATAAATAATACACATGAATAATAAGGGGATGCTTGTATGTCAATTCGTATCGTATTCCCTTATTCTAAATTTCTGCACATATTTATTATGAAAATCGATTCTTGACACAGTATGATTTATTCATATACAATATGTATGAATGACATTCAGTCATTTTTATGTGACAGGATGTAGTTAGTTTAAAAATGGAACAAATACAATGGTAAATGAGGATGATAGTTGTTTTTATATAGTATTGATGAAAGAGTATATTTTTTTAAAACGAAAATGACTGATAGTCAGTCATAAGAGGTGAGAGGTATGAAAAATAGAGCTTGGTTATATGTCATATTAACATGTATCTTTGAAATTTTTTGGGTGTTTGGTTTTAATACGGCTAATACTTGGTGGCATTGGATTATTATTTTAGGAGTTATCGCTGTTGATTTTCACTTCCTTTCTAAAGCGTGTGAACATCTTGCAACAGGGACTGTATATGCTGTTTTCGCCGGAGCTGGTACGGTAGGTACTTTCTTAATGGATGTATTCCTTTTCGGCGGGAGTTTCAGTGTAGGAAAATTATTCTTTATCGTGATGGTTGTAGCTGGCGTTATCGGTTTAAAGCTAGCTGATAATAAAGAAGAAACTGTGGAAGGAGCTGCTTAAAGATGGGTTGGTTTTTCGTATTTTGTGCTGCAATTAGTGAAATAGTCGGTGTGATAGGACTTAAAATGTATAGTAAAGATAAAACATTAGCCAATGGTGCGATTTATATAGGCGGGTTTGCTACATCCTTCGCATTTTTGTATACTTCCTTCTTATTTTTACAAGTAAGTGTCGCGTATGCGGTTTGGATTGGTATCGGAACAGCAGGTGCAGTTTTGTTAAACATGTTCTTGTTTGGTGAGTCGAAAAGCAAAGCGCGTATTATTAGTGTGTTTCTTATTGTATGTGGAGTGACAGGATTAAAGGCACTTTCTTAAAGATATATTGTATTTTTATCTCCTAATTGTTTATTAGGAGATTTTATTATAAAAAAAATGACTTCCTCTTAGAGTTCACTATCATTGACAGTACAATCAATTATCTTATAAAATGAGTGACAGTCATTCAATATGCGTGTGAAAGGGTTTAGATGATGAATAAAAAAGAGAAAATTGTCTATGCAGCTATTGAAGTGTTTCAGGAAAAGGGCGTCGAAAAAACGAAGATTTCTGATATCGTGAAATTAGCTGGCATTGCGCAAGGAACTTTCTATTTATATTTTCCTTCTAAGCTATCTGTTATGCCTGCAATAGCAGAAGTGATGGTTGAAAAGATGATACTTGCAGTGAAAGAAAAAGTACAAAAAGATGTACCTTTTTCAAATAAAGTGGCACAAGTAATCGATGCGGTGTTTCACTTTATAGAGGAATACCGTGAAATACAAGCTTTAATGTATGCAGGTCTTGCATCTACAGAACATATAAAAGAGTGGGAAGCTGTGTATGAGCCTCTTTATATGTGGTTAAGCGAATTTTTAAGTGAGGCGAAAGAAGCTGGTGAAATTCGTGATTCGGTTCACGCAGAACGAACAGCGAAGTTATTTATCGCTCTTGTTGAATCAGCAGCGGAACAAGTTTATTTATATGATCATAAAGATGATGAGCAAGTGGATTTGCAAAAGGCAGAAGTACTAGATTTTTTAACACATGCACTACATATAAAGAAGTAGTAAGATGAACCTGTCTGAAAAGGTAGGTTCATTTTTGAGGAAAACTGAATGATAGTCATTCACCTAATACTTATGTATGTGTGGAAGGATAGAGTGAAATTCTAATGAGTGGAGGCATCTTCACTCATTACTAGCCCACAAAGAGCAGGATAAAGAAAAAGCTTCTTGGGCATTATTTTTTGAGAGGAACTTACGGGAAGAGGTGTTAAAAAGTGAAGAAACCGATAAAAGAACAAAAGATGGTATTGGTCATTCTTTTGAGTAATATATTTATCGCTTTTCTAGGGATTGGATTAATCATTCCGGTTATGCCGTCCTTTATGAATGATATGGGTTTAACAGGGAAGACAATGGGATATCTCGTTGCAGTATTTGCAATGGCACAGCTCATTACTTCACCTATTACAGGCCGATGGGTTGATCTTTACGGTAGGAAGAAAATGATAATCATTGGATTATTTATTTTTGGTGTTTCAGAGCTTCTTTTTGGATTAGGAAAAGATGTGTGGATGCTTTATGTAGCAAGGGTGTTAGGCGGAATTAGTGCTGCGTTTATTATGCCTGGTGTTACGGCATATGTTGCGGATATTACATCTATTCAGGAACGTCCAAAGGCGATGGGATACTTATCTGCAGCGATTAGTACTGGATTCATTATAGGGCCTGGAATCGGCGGATTTATTGCAGAATACGGTATACGTGTGCCGTTTTTCGTTGCAGCAGCGATTGCCTTTATAGCATGTGTGATTTCGATATTTATTTTAAAAGAACCGTTAACGAAAGAAGAACTTGCAGAGATTTCTTCTAATACGAAGGAATCAAGTTTTATTGGTGATTTAAAGAAATCATTACATCCAATGTATGCAATTGCATTTATTATCGTATTTGTACTCGCATTCGGATTATCAGCGTATGAAACAGTGTTTAGCTTGTTCTCTGATCATAAATTTGGTTTCTCGCCGAAAGATATTGCAGCAATTATTACAATTAGTTCAATCTTTGGGGTAGTTGTGCAAGTATTTATGTTTGGCAAATTGGTAGACATGTTCGGTGAGAAAGTGTTAATTCAAATATGTTTAATTGTAGGTGCAGTATTAGCATTCGTCTCAACTGTAGTCTTTAATTATTGGATTGTACTTCTCGTTACTTGCTTCATTTTCTTAGCATTTGATTTACTTCGTCCAGCTTTAACGACGTTTTTATCAAAAGCAGCTGGAAAAGAGCAAGGATTCGTTGCTGGGATGAACTCGACTTATACGAGTTTAGGAAATATCGCAGGACCAGCGATGGGCGGAATATTATTTGATATGAATATTCATTATCCATATGCATTTTCAGGAGTTGTTTTAATAGTTGGTCTCGGCATTACATTTATGTGGAGAGAGAAACAGTTGGCTGAAAGTTTTGCTAAGTAATAAAACCCCTTACGACGGTAAGGGGTTTTTGTTTTATCCTGATTAAAGTTTCGTTTTATAAACTTAATCCAAACCTTTTTAATTCAATAAATATCCCCTCTAATTGCTTTCCTTTATCCGTTAATGTGTACTCTACACGAGGCGGAACTTCTGGATATACTTTTCTCGTTATAATGCCTTGCGATTCTAATTCTTTTAGTCGAAGCGATAATGTTTTCGGACTAATACCATCCATTGATTTTTGTAAATCACTAAAGCGTAATGTTCCTTCGATAAGAAGATCACGAATGATTAAAAACGTCCATTTTGTACTAATTACATCAAGCGTTTTAGCGATAGGACAAGGTATGCCAGGTAAACCTTTCGTTAATTCAACTGGATCTATATTGTTCATGGAACTAGCCTCCATAAAATTTTTTTGAATGAATTTGCTTTATAGTATCACAAAACTATACTTTTGGTAACTATATGAAAAAAATATCACTACTTCCATAAAGGAAGTTAGTGCATATACAATAGCAATACGAAACACAAAGGATTTATATAAGGAGGTGGTGATTTCCATGGGGATAAAAAAGTTATTTGGATTTCTTAGTTTATTTGTTATTTGTATTGTGCTTGTAGCATGTGGTGTGGAAGGGAAAACTGAAGTCCAGTTATTAAAAGAAATGCCAAAGCCAAAAGCAATGACAATCGATTCCTCACTAAGTAAAAAAGAAGCGACAGAAATGGTTCATGCGGCGCAGCGTTTTTATGCATTTTGGGATACAGGTAAGGAGGAACTTATTCCGCAGACTGTTACTAAAGATTTCTTCGATAATACATTGCCGAAAGGGCGACCACAAGGCATTGAAGGATTAATGTTTGCAGCGCAAAATTTTCGTAAAGTTGTGCCTGATATACATTGCGAGATTGAAGACTTATTAGTTGTTGGTGATAAAGTAACAGCCCGTCTTTCTTTTACAGGAACGCATAATGGTAAGGAAATTAATTTTTTTGCAATTGATATTTTACATGTGAAAGACGGAAAGATAACGGAAGATTGGCATTTAGAAGATAATCTTACACTACAGCAGCAACTCGGCTTCATAGCTGAAGAGTAGATCATATAGGAGAGAGAAAAGCGATGAAAAATATATTTATTATAAATGGACATGAAAAATACGGTACAAAGGAAGGACGATTAAATAAAACGTTAGTAGATTATATGGTTACTGTATTAGGCGAGAATCATTATGTGAAAACAACAACGATTCAAGATGGTTACAATATTAAAGAAGAACAAAATAAATTTTTATGGGCCGATGTTGTTATTTATCAAACACCAATTTACTGGTTTAGTGTTCCAGGCTTATTTAAAACGTATATGGATGAAGTATATGAATACGGTTTGTTCTTTAAAGGTGCAGATGAATATGGAACAGGTGGTTTATTAAAAGAGAAAGAGTATATGTTCTCTACAACTTGGAATGCACCTGAAAAAGCATTTGGAGACAAGACGAAGTTCTTTGAAGGAGAAAGTTTAGAATCAGCGCTTAGTCATTTACACCGCGTGCAAAAGTTTCTCGGTATGAGTCCGTTAAAGAGTTTTGCTTGTTATGATGTGGTGAAGAATCCGGATATTGAGAAGTTTTTATTAAACTTGAAAGATCACTTAGATGGAGTAATTAAATAATAGTTTATATTTGTATGTGAAAAAGGTACTACTAAGGATGTAGTACCTTCTCCTTTTATAAAAACTCACACTTTAATACATGGATGGCTGTACCCATAACTTCGCAAAATTTGCCCAACCGAATGAATCAATTGTTACGTTTTTTAAAGAAGAAGGGTATGTTTTTCTTTTTAAAACGTGATAGTTAAATAAAATGATGTGTTCTACTTGTAAAAACTCTTCAATCTCATACATGAGTTCATAACGCTTTTCTTTATTTTCTTCTAGTAAAAATGTATCTAGTAAACAGTTAATTTGTTTTTCGTAGTGTGGGTCCATGAACCGATTTACGAAGCAACTTTTATTTTTAAATACATTTAAGAAGGCAAGTTCATGATTGGCAGCAAACACTTCTCCCATGAAAATAATATCGGCATGTTGATCGATAGAACGGTTCATATAATCTGAAACGGGAAATGGGTGAAGCTCTACTTGTATACCTAAACTTTCACATCGTTCTTTTAAGAAATATGCATCATTTGCACTATCTTTAAATGCGAAGAAGTAAATATGTATCGTTTCTCCATTGTATGTACTCTTTTTTAAATACTCTTTCGCTTTTTCTAAAGAGTAAGATCTTTTAGAAGCTTGGCGACTTCTTTCAGGGAAGAAGCTTGATGCAGCAATTGTTCGTCTACCCTCTATGTTACGAAGTATCATTTCAACATCATATAGTTCTCTCCAAGCTTTTCGAAAGTAAATGTCGTGATGAGGACCAGATTTTGTAAAGTTGAAGCTAGCATAAATACAACCTATTTCTTCTATTTGTATATCATGCCTTTCATTTTCCTCTTGGTTTGGTAGTTCATAATCAGCATCTATTTGCACATGGTCAGGAATACCCCAAAATTCAATACGGTCTAATAATGCGCGCTCTTTAAAATAATGGGTGAACGCTTCGAGTACGATATTATCTTCAGAGTAATGAGCAAGTTTGAAAGGTCCAGTACCTATATAATGATGATTTTGAATACTCGTATCACGCGGTAAAATGGCGAGCTGCATTGAACTTACATAGTGTAAGAAAAATAAATTTGGTTTCGCTAAATGGAATCGAATTTGCAGTGGTGATGGCGTTTCAATTTGAACAATTTCTTCTGTTAACCATTCAAAAGGAGATTGAACTTGCTTTAGTCTTTCAAATGAAAATTGTACATCTTTAGAAGTTAAAATTGTTTCGTTATGAAAATATATATCTTTTCGTAAATAAAAGGTCCACGTAAGTCCATCTTCACTTAATTCCCACGTATGCGCAATGTGAGGCTCCATTTTTTCAGTAACATCGTTATAGACGACTAACGTATCAAAAATTTGACTCGTAAGATGGCTCTCTGTAGTTACAGCCACAAAAGCCGGATCTAATGGGAAAATCTTTCTCGATATAGGAATCTTTAATACGTCGTACATATCATTTGAAGGTTCGTATCCAAAATGATGATGTAGTTTATTTTCTATCTTTTTTTGAAGTGCAAGGGGTAGGGGTTCTTTTAAAAGAAGAAAAACATCCTTTAATTTTTCTTGCGCTAACAGTTCATCTGTATGGGATTCAATTGCTTCTACGAAGTTATGTACAAATAGAATTTCCGTTTTATTTCCGCGGCCTCGACCTGGAGTCCAGCGAATTAATTGTTCCACGCTCATTTTCTTTAATAAAATCTTTACGTTTTTCGTACTGCAATATAAAACATCCGCTAATTCTTGTAAGCTATTTCGCATATGTTGTTGATCTTGTGCATGTAGTCTTAGTCTAATGTAATATTCCATAATTTTCATATATACACTTCCTTCTATCATAAAAGGGGAAACTCTTTAGAATATTCTAACCTTTTTCTTCCTTTTTTTCAAAGTAAAATAAGTAAGCATAAGGAGGGGGAAACAATGGGATTTTGGAGTATGCATCGAAATATAAAAATTAGAATTATAACTTCGTTTTTAACACGTACTGTGTCCACGATGATTTTTCCATTTATGGCGATTTATTTTTCAATAAAGTTAGGTAGTGCGATTGCTGGTGCGTTACTACTTATTAATGTCATAGCTTCATTAGTAATTGGTTTATACGGTGGATATGTTGGAGACCGGCTTGGGCGTAAAAAGGTTATGATTATCGGTCAAAGTATACAAGTCATTTCCATTGCTTGTATGGGAGTTGCGAATTCGGATTACGTTGACTCACCATGGCTAACATTTGTGTTTATGTTAGTGAATAGTTTAGGGTCTGGACTTATGAATCCTGCGACAGAGGCGATGTTAATTGATGTGAGTACACCTGAAAATCGAAAAGTGATGTACAGCATTAATTACTGGGCTATTAATTTATCGATTGCGATTGGAGCGATATTTGGTGGATTACTATTTGAAAACTATAGACTACAATTGTTTATCGTATTAACGCTTGTTGCCATTATGACTTTATATGTGATGGCTGTATATATGGAAGAGGTGTATGTAGCGAGAAAAACAGTAGAGAAGAAAAATGTATTAAAAGATATGGCAGATAGTTATAAAGTCGTAATGAAAGATAGAGCGTTTTTAATTTTTTGTGCAGCGAGTATATGTACATTATCGTTAGAGTTTCAAATTAATAATTATTTAGGGGTACGTTTGCAGAAGGAATTTGAAACAGTACAATTTTTCTTCGGTAATGGTGTTACGTTTGATTTAACGGGTATTCGAATGCTGAGCTGGATTTCAGCGGAGAATACAATTTTAGTTGTGTTATGTTCAGCACTTCTTATAAAAATGCTGAAAAGCTTCAACGATTTGAAAATCTTATATGTAGGTTTATTCATTTATACAATTGGATTTACAATACTCGGAACGAGCAATAGTTTATGGATTTTATTAATTGCAGGGCTTTTCCAAACAGTAGGCGAGATGATGTATGTGCCAGTGCGTCAATCTATTATGGCAGATATGGTGCCAAATGAGGCGAGAGGTTCTTATATGGCGATTAACGGGATGGTCTTTCAAGTTGCAAAAATGAACGGGGCATTAGGTGTTATGCTAGGTTCATTTATTGCATCTTGGGGCATGAGTGCTCTGTACTTTATCGTTGGTATGAGCAGTATTTTACTATTTATGAAGGCAATAGGGAAAGAGAAGTATGAGGATGAGAGAAATGTTTCTCAAATTGGATGAAACTATATAAAAGCGAACCAGTTATACTGGGACTCGCTTTTTATATAATTTTTAGAACGGATCAACTTCAGCCAAATCAGGGTTAGCATTCGGATTTGTTAATAAGGTTTTCAGCTCACCTACTTCTGAGAGAGCAACGAGGATATAACCACTAATAAGTACGATGAGTCCAATGACTCGTAATGTTTGCAGTGTAATGTCACGGCTATTATTTTCGGAGTTGTCTTGGGGCGGAGAAGGTGGATTATTGTTCATAGTTAGGCTCCCATCTTTTTTGTTTATATGTGCGAAATCATTATTTAACTTATGGATAGGAATTATATAGTCATTTTCACTATATGAAAAATGACTATGAAAAGTGATTAGAAATTTTGGGACGAGAAAAGAGTGTGTTACACAAAATCATTGAAAAAGAGGTTTTATTTGTTTTTTATACAAATAAAAAGGTTAACCAAAATAGCCATTTAGCTATTTTGGTTAACCTATAATATCTATCCTAATATACGCAACGATTCTTCAATAAACGCCGGTATATCTTCTGGTTGTCTACTTGTGACTAATTGATTTTGGCATACGACAACCTCTTTGTCATGAAAGTTCCCGCCAGCGTTTTTTAAATCGACTTCAATAGATTTATATCCAGTTACATCACGTCCTTCAAGTGTTTGTGCAGTGATGAGTAGCTGAGGTCCGTGACAAATAGCGAAAACGGGTTTGTCCGCATCCATAAATGCTTTACTAAAGCGTACAAAACGCTCATCTGCACGGAGTATATCAGGGGAAAATCCACCTGGTATGAAGAGGGCATCAAAGTTCTCTGGAGAAACATCATCAATACTTTTATCAATTACGACTTCACTTTTTCCTTGCTTACCGTGTACTGTTTTCCCTTTTTCCATTTCAATGGTTGTTAATTCATATTCCTTTTGATTAAAAGCTGCTACCGGCTCTGTGTATTCTGTGTCCTCGAAATAATCCGTTATTAAAATAGCAATTTTTTTACTCATTGCATTCAGCTCCTTACATTATATTGTCGGTTCCAGAATCATCCTTGAGCAATGCCTTTTATAAAGTGAAACTTGAATTCATATTTTTTCATTCCCTCCACTTTCTTTGCCCTGTTAATTTAATAAATACCCTTTTTATTAGGACGTAAACATGTATTATCGTTTTTGTATGTAAAAATCATAAAATATCGGTTGTTTCAGTGATTCTTGTTTGAGGAAGCAAAATAAAAAAGCCAAGGAGATAATTTATTTGCTCCTTGGCTTTTAAGATATTTCTTTTCGTTAAAACGAAGAAACACGTTGCTTCGTTTTTGGTACAATAATAACTTTGATCCAGAGTAACCCGACAATCATAATGATAAGGCTATGTAAAAATTGACCTGTAGCAATGAGTATAACACTCGAAAATACAATGAGTTGAATGCTTAGCAATATAAAGATTAAGCTAAGAAATTGCTTCATCCTTTCTTCAGTATGGATTGGATATAATGCTACAATAATATTTCCCGAAAAATATTTCCACAGTGAACGGAGCTGCATAGAAATCATATATAGAACGATGTAAGCGATAGCGCCTTTTACGTATATATTTGGTATGAAATATAAGGCGAAAGCACCGATCAATCCTAAGCGAATATATATACCGAAATAATCATTCCCACGTAAAAATGCTAATGTATGTAAATAGAAGAAAATTGCTCTTTTTTTATGTAATAAAGGTTCGATCCAATTTGTAAGCCATTTTCTTTTATTTACTTGTTTGTTCAGTTGCGGAACATCAGTGAAGATGCTAGCGAATTGATAAAAACGAACGTTCATTTTTTCTTCTTGCTCGATTATGTAATCCCACGGTATTCGTTTTGTAGGCTGTTTTTTCGTGTATACAAGCAGGAAAGCAAGTAGTAAGAGTAATCCACCCAATATGAGAACATTTGCGGAATAAAACAGCATGTAAATGATTAAGGCGTTACAAGTAATACGGATGATCAGCCATATGTTTTTGTCGTGACTATCACGCCACATCCAATGTATGTACATGTTCCAAGCTTTCGTAATCATTAACACGATAAAGATTGTACATAAAAAAGGTACAGTTAATTGCAATGATTGCAGTGCAAGTGGTACGAGAATAAGGAACGTAAATAATAATGGGAAAAGCTGAATGATATAATTATATAGAAGAGATTTTTTGAAATAGGATTTTAATTTCTCTTCTAATGCAAGCAAATAGACAGCATCAGGTTTTTGAATAAATGTACGGATAGGGCATCTAGTTATAATGAACGTAAGTACAATCGTTATAATTATTAAAGATATTCCTTTAGAAGGAGATGCTTTTAGAAACTGAGCATAATAATATGCACCAATGCATGAAATAAAGATAAAGCTATATAGTAAACCGTTAATCATACGTGCAAAGTATGTAATGATATTTTGAATATGTTGTTGGAAGCGACTGCTCCATAGCGATTCGATTGACATGTTTTTCACCTCTTTGTTCTATTATATATGTTTTACAAAAGAAAAAACGAGCAAATTGCGTTATGCAACTTGCTCGTTTTTCTTTTCGTTATTTTTTTTCTGATCACGATTCATTAATGGATAGAAGGCAAATCCGATTACGAATAAACCAATTCCGAGAAGGAACGTTTTTATATCGGATGCCCCCGTTTTAATAACCCATAGTGCGTAGCAAAGTGCGATCACTGCGACTATGCCATCTGTAATTCTTGCCCGCATTTCATTTTTATATGTTTCACCAGTTGCGACTAGTTTTAACTGGAAGATTGGTGAAACGAGATATGGAATGAGGTAGGCCAGTGTTGATACGGTAATAACGAATGTATAAGCTTCCGCAATGGTTCCTGATAATGTTGAGAATAGGAACACTTGCGACATAATGTTTGTTAATCGTAATGAGTAAATTGGACTTCCTTTTTTATTTGTTTTTGTGAAGAAGGAAGGGAAGAAACCTTCTTTTGCTGCTTGATATGGTACTTCTGAGCTTAATAAAATCCAGCCTAAGATAGAACCGAACAGGGAAGTAAGAGCAAGTAATGCCATCAGTTTCCCGCCGCCATGACCCATTGCAGCGTTTAATGCATCTGCTAATGGACGTTCAGAAGCTTGTAATTTATCAACGTGAAGTACACCCATTGTTAAAATTGTAATTCCTAAGTAAATCGCAACTGTAATAAGTAATCCCGCAACTGTTGCACGTTTTACCGTTTTTGGAGAAACAGCACGGTTTGATAAAAGAACGGCTGATTCAATTCCGATAAACGCCCAAAGCGTTGTAAGAGCAGCTAAATTTACTTGTGAAAGAAGACCATGTGATACACCTGATTTATCAATCATCGGCGTGTACCATTGTCCAAACTTAGAAGCTTCGAATGCAAATAACGTAACGACGATGAATAAAAGGAATCCAGTTACTTTCGTTGTTGTTGCTAAGAAGTTTAGTTTTCCAGCGCCGCTTACACCATTTGTTAATATAATATGAGTTCCCCAAAGTAAGATGGAACAAATCGTAAATGTAATTAGTTTTCCGACTTCTATGTTAAAAGAACCGATTGAAAATAGTAGTCGCGTATCTTTCATAATTGGGAAGAAGAGTGATAAATATCCCGCAAATGATGTAATGATGGCAACGTTACTTGCCCAGTTTGCAACCCAATATCCCCATACCATACTGAATCCAGCCATTTTTTTCTTTTTTGGTGTTGAGAATAAAGCATATGCATGACTTTGTGGTCCTGTCGTTAAATCAGGACGACGAATTGCTAAATTACCGAAAACAAGAGCTAGCATTAAAACACCAAACCCTGTTGTTAACCAAGCTAAAGTGACACCGAGTGGGCTTGCTGTTTGTGCCAACGTACTTGGCACCATGAAAATACCAGCGCCAACCATGTTACCGACAACGAAAGCTGTTAGTACCCAAAAGCCCCATTTTTTTTGTTGCATAGAAAATACCTCCAAAGTTAGTATAACCAAGTCAAGCGAGGAGATATGTATGTCTTCTTAGTAGAGAAGAGAAGTCCCAAACAAAACAAAAAAAGCACGTAATCTGCCGCTACATGCTTTCTATCTTATAAGAAACCCACGACATACCTCTCGATAGCTCTCCACAAACGAAACGTTTGTGACAGTTCTGCACTTATTAAATGCAGACCCAGCAAGCGTGCATGGTGGACACGACTTACTTCGGCAACCATTCCTTTCTCATTCCTTCATCAATGCCACTACATCTCCTGAAATGATACTCTTAATGACTGCAACCTCTACCTCACCGAGATACGAATGAGGATTTAAATATTAAATTAACGTCTTTAAGAGTAACAAATGTATTTTTATACGTCAATGGATATAGTAATAATCAGATTATAGAGAAGAATTTGTGATTAAAAACGAATAAGATTTTAGCATGAAAAGAAGCTGATCTAAAACTAGATCAGCTTCTACATATAAGATTAAACTAAGTTTAATACAGTCACTTTTTCACGTGTCATAGACTCAAGGCTCTTACGAATACCTTGTGCTCCCATACCTGAACCTTTTACACCGATGAATGGGAAGTGATCAGGGCCGCGCTCTGTGCGTCCGTTAATTTGAACAGAACCAGTTTCGATTTTGTTAGCAATTGCAAATGCTTTGTTAATGTCTTTAGTGAAGACACTTGCTTGCAGACCGAACTCTGATTTGTTAGCAATTTCAATTGCTTGCTCATCTGAAGAAACACGAATGATTGGAAGGATTGGGCCAAATGGCTCTTCCCAAGCAACTTTCATTTCTTCTGTTACGTGGTCGATTAATGTTGGGTAAATTAAGTTACGCTCACGTTTGTTACCGATAACGATTGTAGCACCTTTTTCTACAGCGTCGTCAACTAAGCCTTGAACGAAGTCAGCAGACTTGTCGTCGATTAATGGAACGATTGTGCTGTCTTGTTCTGGAGATCCAACTGATAGTTCAGCTACTTGCGCTTTTAATAAGCTAACAAGCTCGTCTGCTACGTTTTCGTGTACAAGTACACGTTTAATAGCTGTACAACGTTGACCAGAGTAAGAGAATGCACCGCTTACGATATGGTTTGCAGCATCTTGTAAGTCAGCATCTTCACGAACGATACCAGGATCTTTACCACCAAGTTCTAATACAAGTGGAATCATTGAAGCTTTTTTCGCTAAATGTTTACCTGTGTTTGTACCACCTGTGAACGATACCATATTAATGCCTTCGTGTTCTACTAAGTAGTCACCAATTACAGAACCGCGTCCTGTCGCTACGTTTACAAGACCTTTTGGAAGGCCAGCTTTGTGAAGTGCTTCAACCATTTTAATACCACTAATTGCACCTTGAGTTGCTGGTTTGAAAATAACAGCGTTACCCATAATTAATGCTGGTGCAAGTTTCGCAGCAGATAAGTTTACTGGGTAGTTAAATGGTGCGATTGCTAATACAACACCAAGTGGTGCGCGTTGGATGATCGCAAGTTTCGATTTCGTTCCGCCAGGGAAGCTATCGCCCATCATGCTTTCTCCGTGCATATGTAAAGCTTCTTCGATCGTGTAACGAATGAAGTCAGCTGTACGAACAACTTCTTTCTTCGCATCTTTATAGCCTTTACCGACTTCTTTCATAATGATATCGGCAATTTCATCCTGCATATTTACGAGCTCATCAGCCCATTTATATAAATATTTTGCGCGATCTTGTAGAGAAGCTTCAGCCCATGATTTTTGAGCTTCTTTTGCAGATGCAATTGCTTCATCTACTTCTCCGCGAGTAATTGCTTGTACTTGTCCAATTACTTCGTGTAAGTATGGAGATGGAATTTCGATTGTTTGTCCTGAAGAGCTTTCTCTCCATTCTCCGTTTAAATAAAATTTGTACGTATTGCTAGTTGTCATGATTAGTCCTCCTAAAATAGCAACTTGTAAGAGTGAGTATAAGGTGATTGTAGGGGGTTTGATAACATTTTTCAAATGAAATGTTTGTGAAAACGATTTCTTATTCTTTTTTTATTTTGTATGCCCTTTCTTACAGAAGATTCCCTTATTTCAAAATGATGTATTATATATTTTTATTCAATGTGTAAAAAAACAATTGACAGAATACTCAATAAAGTTGTAAGATTATAAATGGAAAATAAATGAAAGGGGTGTGCGTAATGATTGTAATCGTAAATGTAATGGGCTTAGCTCTGTTAAATGGCAGAAAACATTCATATCATTACGCAACCCGTACGGATATATAGGGCATCTTTGTCTTATAAAAAGCGTACGTTGCGTATATCGTAACGTACGCTTTTATGCATTCCTGTGCATATCGTCAAGCGGCGGTATGCTTTTTTTTGTTTATTTTCCCTTGTTTGGTTCCGATAAAAAACTTTGGAAGGTGGAAAAATGTGATGAGATTGTATGGGTTACGAAATGTAAATGTGATGGGTCTGGATAGTGGATAAAGAAATGAGAGGTAAACGAGAACGAGAAGGGAGAGGTTACATTGTTATCAGTATTACTAAAGTTAAAATGGTTTTTTAGGGAGCATTGGAAGAGATATAGTATCGCCATTGGAGCTCTTTTAATTGTAAATATAGTTGAAGTCATTCCCCCGAAAGTGTTAGGGGTTACGATAGATAATATCAAAACAGGAACGTTATCAAACGAAGCAATTATACAGTCTATTCTTATTTTAGTTGGGGTTACGGTAGTTGGATATGGCCTCACTTTCGTATGGCAACATCAATTGTTTGGCGGTGCATTTGTACTTGAGAAAACGATGCGCTCTAAATTTATGGGGCATTTACTTAAGATGACGCCGACTTTTTATCAAAAAAATCGTACTGGTGACTTAATGGCGAGAGCAACGAATGATTTAAAAGCAATCGCTATGACAGCTGGTTTTGGTATATTAACGCTTGTAGATTCTAGTTTATACATGCTTACGATCGTTTTTATGATGGGATTTACAATTAGTTGGGAGCTTACATTTGCAGCGCTTATCCCACTTCCAATTATGGCGTATGCGATGAATATATATGGAAAGAAATTGCATGAAAGATTTACAGTTGCGCAAGATGCATTCGGTGATATGAATGATAAAGTGCTTGAATCAATCGCTGGTGTGCGCGTTATTCGTGCATACGTACAAGAGAATGCAGACGAGGAAAGATTTCATCATTTAGGAGATGACGTCTACGAAAAAAACATGAAGGTAGCGAGAATTGATGCATTATTCCAACCAACTGTGAAAATGCTTGTTGGTCTTAGTTATTTAATCGGCTTAGTGTACGGTGCATACCTTGTATTTCAATCAAAGGTGACGCTTGGTGAACTCGTTTCTTTTAACGTGTATTTAGGGATGATGATTTGGCCGATGTTTGCAATTGGTGAACTAATTAATGTTATGCAAAGAGGAAATGCTTCGCTTGACCGTGTGAATGAAACGTTAGCGTATGAACCGGATGTAAAGGATCCGAAAAATCCAAAGCTTGTACAAGAGCCGGATTATATTCAGTTTGATGATGTGTCTTTCTCATACCCTTCATCAACTGGAGAAAATTTAAAGAAAGTTTCTTTCACATTAAAGCAAGGAGAAACACTTGGGGTTGTCGGAAAAACAGGAAGCGGGAAAACGACGCTTGTACGTCAACTTCTTCGCCAATATCCGCTGGGAGATGGAGATATTGCAGTTTCTGATGTGACATTAGATAAAATGACGAATGAAAATGTACTCGGGTGGATTGGGTATGTACCTCAGGAACATATTTTGTTCTCAAAAACAGCGCGAGAAAATATTTTATTCGGAAATAGGGAAGCGACTGAAGAAGAACTCGAGAAAGCGATTGAAATTGCTGCGTTTAAAAAAGACTTAGAGTTTTTACCAGAAGGGTTAGAAACGCTCGTTGGAGAGAAGGGTGTTTCTTTATCAGGAGGACAAAAACAAAGGATTTCAATTGCGCGAGCTGTTATTCAAAATCCAGAAATTTTAATTTTGGACGATTCTTTATCAGCTGTTGATGCTCGTACGGAAGCAGCGATTATTGAAAATATAAGAACAGAAAGAAGCGGGAAAACGACGATTATTACGACGCACCGTTTATCTGCCGTACAACATGCGGATTGGATTCTCGTTATGGATGAAGGTGAAGTAATGGAAGAGGGTACGCATGATCAGCTTATTAAAAGCGGAGGCTGGTATGCTGAGCAGTTTGAAAGACAACAAGGTGAAAGTGAAAGTGCGGATAGTGGGGTGAAAATATGAGCGTTTCAAAACGATTATTTCAATATGCGATGAAAGTGAAAGGGACGATTTTTGCAGCGATGTTAATGTTATTTATTTTCGTCATCGCAGAGCTTGCTGGTCCTTTCGTTGCTAAAACGATGATTGATGATCATATCGTCGGGATAGAGAAACCTTGGTATGAAACAGAAAAGAGTGAAGAAGCTGTTTCATACAATGGCGCTTTTTATAAGCGAAGTGATCGCTTTGAACAAGGTGAGACAAAAGGTAAAGAAGTACGTGTGATGCAAGTCGGTTTTCAATATTATTTTGTACCGAATAAAGTGAATATTGAAGGGTCACGTACTGTAAAAGGTGATATGATTACCGTTCAAAATGGTAAGGCAGTGCAAGTGTATAAAGCGAAGGCATTAACGAAAGAAGAAGTGTTTGCGTTTTATAAACCAGAAATAAACCGTCTATTATTACTTGGTGGTGGCTATTTCGCTTTATTAGTAGTCGTATCATTATTTGCATACGGAAAGCAGTTCTTCTTGCAGAAGGCAGCGAACAAAATTATTCAAATTATGAGGGAAGATGTTTTTTCTCATATTCAAACGTTGCCAATTCGGTACTTTGATCATTTACCGGCAGGGAAAATTGTTTCGCGTGTGACGAATGATACAGAGGCCATTCGTGATTTATATGTAACGGTGCTGGCAACATTCGTTTCTAGTATCATCTATATTATTGGGATATTCGCTGCGCTATTTTTATTAGATGTGAAGCTCGCTTCATTATGTTTATTAATTATCCCAATTTTAATCGTTTGGGCAATTCTTTATAGAAAGTATGCGTCTGTATACAATCATAAAATGCGTTCACGTTTATCCGATATTAACGGAACGGTGAATGAATCCATTCAAGGGATGCCAATTATTCAAGCGTTCCGTCAAGAGCGTGAAACGAAAAAAGAGTTTGAAGAATTAAATGGCGATTATTTTAAGTATCAAAATAAAATCTTGAATTTAAATGCAGCAACTTCGCACAATTTAGTATCTGTATTAAGAAATATCGCTTTCACAGGAGTAATTTGGTATTTCGGCGGTGCGTCATTAAGTGCTACAGGTATTATTTCACTTGGGGTACTGTATGCGTTCGTCGATTATTTAACACGATTATTCTCGCCAATTACGAATATGGTGAACCAGCTTGCAAACTTAGAGCAAGCGCGCGTTGCATCAGAACGTGTCTTTGAATTGTTAGAGGAAAAAGGGGAAGCGGTAGAAGAAGAACGTATGCCTCGTTTAAAAGGAAATGTGAAATTTGATAATGTATCATTTTCTTATAATGGAAAAGATGAAGTGCTAAAAAATATTTCTTTTGAAGCGAAACAAGGCGAGACGGTAGCGCTTGTTGGTCATACGGGATCAGGAAAAAGCTCCATTATGAATGTACTCTTTCAATTTTATGAGTTTGAAAAAGGAAAGCTTACGATTGACGGTCACGATGTAAGAGAAATGCCGAAACAAGCAACTCGTGAGCATATGGGAATCGTACTGCAAGATCCGTTTTTATTTAGCGGGACGGTCGCTTCCAATGTAAGCTTAGAAAACGAAAAAATTTCAAAAGAGCGTATCATAAAAGCATTGCATGATGTTGGTGCTGAAAGATTTGCGAACAATATAAATGAAGAAATTACAGAAAAGGGAAGTACGCTTTCCACTGGAGAACGTCAGCTTATTTCGTTTGCTAGGGCGCTTGCTTTTGATCCAGCTATCTTAATTCTAGATGAAGCAACGTCTAGTATTGATACAGAAACAGAGGCGATGATTCAACAAGCACTAGAAGTTGTGAAAAAAGGAAGAACGACATTTATTATTGCGCACCGTCTTTCAACAATTAAAAGCGCAGATCAAATTATTGTACTCGATAGAGGAACGATTTTAGAAAAAGGTTCTCATGATGAACTAATGAAAAAGCGTGGGCGTTATTATGATATGTATAAAACGCAAATGGAAGGCAATCAGAGTGCTTAATAGGTATGGGGGAGAACTTGTGATTTTTGCAAGTTCTTTTTTAGTGAATCAGGGCAGTTAAATAAGAAGTATTGTTTTACCTTTTTCTTTATAAATGCTATATTTAAAAATGTTACTTATTTTTTGTATGTAGGGGTATTTTTCCCTTTTGTTTGATTATGAAGAAAAAGGATAAACTAAATAAGAACATTTTCATTGAAAAATTGTTCAAGATTGCATACAATCAATATAGTTTTTAAATTCCTATCAGAATACTTGGAGGATTACTATCATGAAGAAATTATTTTCAGTGCTTGCAGTAACTACATTAGCGATCGGGATTGTAGCCGGCTGCGGTAAAGAAGAGAAAAAAGATACAGCTAGTCAAGACGCGTTACAAAAGATTAAACAAAGCGGTGAACTTGTAATTGGTACAGAAGGTACATACCCACCATTTACGTTCCACGATTCAAGCAATAAATTAACTGGATTCGATGTTGAACTATCAGAAGAAGTTGCAAAACGTTTAGGTGTAAAACCTGTATTTAAAGAAACACAATGGGATAGCTTACTTGCTGGTCTTGATGCAAAACGTTTCGATATGGTTGCAAACGAAGTTGGTATTCGTGAAGATCGTCAAAAGAAATACGATTTCTCTAAACCATACATTTCATCTTCAGCGGCATTAGTTATCGCAAAAGATAAAGATAAGCCTGCTACATTTGCTGATGTAAAAGGGTTAAAAGGAGCACAATCTTTAACGAGTAACTATGCAGATATCGCTAAGAAAAACGGTGCAGAAATCGAAGGTGTAGAAGGATTTAGCCAAGCGGCAGAATTATTAGCTTCAGGACGCGTTGATTTTACAATTAATGATAAGTTATCAGTATTAAATTATTTAGAAACGAAAAAAGATGCAAAAATTAAAATTGTAGATACAGAAAAAGAAGCTTCACAAAGTGGATTCTTATTCCGTAAAGGTAGCGATAAGCTTGTACAAGAAGTAGATAAAGCGTTAGAAGATATGAAAAAAGACGGTACGTATGACAAAATAACGAAAAAATGGTTCGGTGAAAATGTATCTAAGTAGTGCATTAGTTTCAGATCGATTGTCTACTTGGATAGATATTATGCAGTCTTCCTTCATGCCTATGCTGAAGGAAGCTGTTTTTACAACAATTCCATTAACGCTTATTACATTTATTATCGGGATTATACTGGCGACGTTAACAGCGCTCGCACGTATTTCAGGTAGTCGTATTTTACAATGGATTGCTCGTATCTATGTATCTATCATTCGCGGAACGCCACTTCTTGTACAATTATTTATTATTTTCTATGGTCTTCCAACTCTTAACATTCAAGTTGAGCCATATACAGCAGCAGTTGTTGGATTTTCATTAAATGTCGGTGCATATGCATCTGAAATTATTCGTGCTTCTATCCTTTCAATTCCGAAAGGGCAGTGGGAAGCAGCTTACACAATTGGGATGACATACCCGCAAGCGTTAAAACGTGTTATTTTACCACAAGCGACGCGTGTATCAATCCCGCCGCTTTCAAATACATTTATTAGCTTAGTGAAGGATACTTCATTAGCATCGTTAATTTTAGTAACAGAAATGTTCCGAAAAGCGCAGGAAATTGCGGCGATGAACTACGAGTTTTTAATTGTTTATTTTGAAGCAGGTCTTATTTATTGGGTTATTTGTTTCTTATTATCAATCGTACAACAGATGTTAGAAAAGCGTTCAGAACGCTATACGTTAAAATAATCCTTTTACAAAAGGAGTTTTTGTTTTTATGATTTCAATTCAACATTTACAAAAAAGTTTCGGAGATAATACCGTACTAAAGCATATAGATTTATCAGTTGAGAAAGGTGAGGTTGTTGTTATTATCGGGCCATCTGGATCTGGTAAAACGACATTCTTACGTTGTCTTAACGTACTAGAAACGCCAAACGCCGGTAACATTCGTATCGGCAATAAAGAGCTTAACTTCTCTCAAAAAGTATCGAAGAAAGATATTGTAAATCTTCGTACACAAACGGGGATGGTGTTCCAACATCATAACTTATTCCCTCATTTAACAGCACTTCAAAACGTAATGGAAGGGCTCGTTACAGTGAAAAAGATGGGGAAAGAAGAAGCAAAGAAAAAAGCAAACTATTTCCTTGAAAAAGTTGGTTTAGCAGATAAAGTGGATTTATATCCGTTCCAATTATCAGGTGGTCAACAACAGCGCGTTGGAATTGCGCGCGCGCTGGCGATGGAGCCAGAAGTGTTACTATTTGATGAACCGACTTCAGCGCTTGATCCTGAACTCGTTCAAGAGGTTTTAAAAGTAATGAAAGAACTTGCTAAAGAAGGCATGACGATGGTTATTGTAACGCACGAAATGCGTTTTGCACATCAAATTGCCAACCGTGTTATTTTCATGGATGGTGGTGTCGTTGTCGAACAAGGTACACCAGAAGATGTATTTACAAATCCAAAAGAAGAACGCACGAAAAAGTTTTTACAAATGTTACAGTAAATTAAGAAAGGTCTCAGGGTATATGCCCTGAGACCTTTTTGCCATATATATTTATTTTTGGAATCCGCCAAGGCTTTGCTCAGCCATTGCAACTAGACGTTTTGTAATTTCTCCACCAACTGAACCGTTAGCGCGAGCCGTAGAATCTGCTCCTAATTGTACACCAAATTCTTGAGCGATTTCGTACTTCATTTGATCGATTGCAGCTGTTGCACCTGGTACTACTAATTGATTGTAAGAACTTTGGTTTGCCATAGGAATATATCCTCCTTAGAGTTAGAAAAATTTTTTTTGGTTGGACTAGCTGGAGTTGAACCAGATTATCGCCCCGGTTGGCGCTAATCCATCGGTAATTAAGTTTGTACTCATAGTATGGATGTTACCTAGAAAGATATACAAAATAATAATTTGTAAATTTTGTAAAAAACTTATTGATTTCGTAAATTATGAAATAAGAGTAATCGTTGTATTTTTAAGAAAACAGGCCAAACTAAGGAGGATATTAAATATAATTTTCTCATTATAGCCTGCTACTTGTAGGCCAATCATTAGCTTCTTATTTATGATTTATTGAAATGAAATCGGTAGCAACTTCATAGTTCTATTTTTAAGTAGGGATGGAGTGAGCGCTCCTATGCATGGGTAGGTGCTCTCTTCAATCTAAAAAAGAGAGGCTTTAAACGATAACGTATGGAGGAATCATGATGGGGATTTGCCCGCTTTGCAACGCATTAGAATCACAAACATATTCTTGTCAAAATTGCCAAAGTATACTCCAAGATTATGGGAAGTCTGTAGATTACATAGACGATTATAGTGCCTATATGGATCAAGAATTATTAAGTGCAGTAGATGGTTTAACGCATAATAATTCAAATGAATATTGCAATCATATTTTTTATTGCGGAGTATGTAACGTGGAAACTGAGGTTGTAGTGAAACTTGTGTAAATAGAAAACTTCCACCTTATTATCTAGGTGGAAGTTTTTGTTTTTGTATTTGTGAGTGAATCATAGGAGAAGGGATATGTTCGGTGTTTGATGAAGTCCCGGATTTGATTTGAGACATTTTTTCTTTTGTATCACGTAAAGAATGTTCAGTTAAGTAGACGGCATATTCGTAAAATAATTGGCGCGTCATTTCACTTTGTTCTTTTAATTTTTCATCTTGGAATACAGTTCGCCCAGGTTTAGAGTTAGCTTCAAAGAGCCACGGATTTTCCTTTGTGTCTAAACCGATATCAAAACCGATTTCTCCAATATTTCCGGTTACTTGTTCATCGAGCGCGTAACTTATTTGTAAGGCAGTATGTTTTAATTTATTTTCAATTTGAACTTGTTTCGTTGAATCTGGAAAAAGCTCTTGTAGCAATTTTGTATCACCGCCGCTATTTACGTGCGTTGTTAAACTGCCTTTGCCGGCGATTTTGGCGACGATTGCACTAACTATCCAATTACCGAAATGGTTTTTATTTGTATGAATGCGGAAATCAACAGGTTGCCCATCGAAGCGAAGTAATGAAATACCTTGCTGTACGATAAACTTTTTTAAATCATGTCCTTTTAATACGTGGTTTAGAAGAGTTTCTAATGATTGATACTTTCTCAGTTTATTTTTTTCATTTTCGCGATAACGACAGTAGTAGCAATTCTCTGTTTGAGAATAAAATATTTGATGAATATTTCTACCAAAGCTCCCGTGTATTGGTTTCATGTACACAGATTTATACGTGCCAAGAAACCGTTCTACTTGTTCAAAATGCTGAAATGCTTCTGTGTTTGGTAATAAGTGTCTAATTGATTCGTCTTTTATAAGAAGTTGATGAACTTCCCATTTATTGAAAAATCCTGGGTTAAACCATGGAATGGAGTAGTCATATTCTAACTTTCTTTTTGCTCTGACGATCGGTTTATAATTTTCTGCTTGTCGATTCGGTAATCGATCGTAAATAACATTTGGTAAAGGGACCTTTTTCTTTATCCATTGTTTCTCTTGAAAGAAATATCCTTCAATCGTTTCTTCTTCCCAGTTTATATGCTGAACGCCAAAGACGAATACGAACGGTCGTAATGAGAATGGTGGTGTTAACAACTCACTGAGAGCAATTGAACGATTTCCTAAAGGGTTAGAAGAATCATCATTAAAGCCAGTTGTAAAAATGCCGATTAATGGTCCGAAAATAATTGTTTGGTTTTGTGTGAATGCATGAATAGTAGTTGATTGAGGTAGTAAAAGTTTTTCGGCAATATGTTTTCCGATAATAATTTCGCGAGTAAAGGAATAATGAATTTTCACCTCTTCACTTGCAATGTGACGTATACCGAAGGAGAGGGATGTAATAGGTGGCGTAATAGAAAAAACGTAAGGTAAAGTAATGCTATTTGGATGTTCATCTGAAATGTTTAATGTATATATATGTTCTTTCAAAATAGGTTTACCTCCTTTCATTATGGTGTAAAGCGACTGAATTTAAGTGGTCCGTGAAATATCTTTTCAGCTAATGAATCACTATGACGAATGTATTGTTCGTAAGGGGGAAGCGTGTTGACATACATAAGCCAAATTGCGCCTTTTTGATCCATAATTGTGGAAAGTTCTAGTTCAAATAATGAAGAATAAGACTGATCTAGTGTTTGGAATACTTCATTTATAATGTCGTGTAAAGCGTCTTGCAATAGTTGCACACCCGTACTAGATAGTACGTATTTAATTTTTGAAAATGAATGTAATGAATCATCGGCCGTTGCTGAGGGTAAAAGTTGATTAGGAAATGAGCTTTTTTGTATAAATTGACCGATAACATTCCAAGTTTGTTCTTTGTTTTTTTGCAAAATGGTTCGAATGTGGAGTGGATATGTTAATTGATTTGGTGGTTGTAGCATAGTGTGTGCTATGTAACGTGATGAAGGTATGTTAGATTTACACCAAGATATAAATTCGTCTGTCCGTTTTAATGGAAGAGAAGTATGGTATTTTTCATTTACTGTATCGATATGAAACGTTTTATTTTTGTAAGCAACTCGATATAAGTTATCCTTTGAATGTGTATTAGTGGGGCGTATAATAATGTCTTTAGTTTTTAACAACAGTTTAAAAATGTTTTGTATCGTTGCCACTTCAAATTTTGGTATATAAGGAGACAGTTTTTTATTAGTGAGAAATAAATCATGTAGTTCACTTAAGTTAATAAGTGTGTTATTTAAAAAGGTAGTGGAAGGACGATTGTGCAAAGAGTGAATAATTGATTTTGCTTTTTCAAAGTTTGTTTCCTCGTGAAAAGAATAACGATCATATATATAAGAAGGAATAGGGAATGTTTGCTCTTTCCATTTTCCTGTATCTGTATCGTAAATAAGACCAGAAACAAGGTCTGTTTTAGGATCAATACAAAATGGCGTAAACTGAGCAACGACATTATGATAAAGCCGAGCGCGTTTAGCGATTTCGGTGTAATACGTTTGCTCATAATGAAGTTTAGAAGCTAAAAGACCGAGAACCAACGAAATCACTCCTTTACTACTATTTGCATAATAGGCGAAGCTATATATTGCAAATACGTTTTTATACCATTATACTTTTGTCCGTATGATGATATGCTATAGTTTTGGAGAAGTGAAAGGTTGATTGTAATGAATATATGGTTAAATATGTTAACGACGACAGGACTCGGAGCGATTATTGGAGGATATACGAATCATTTAGCGATAAAAATGTTATTTCGTCCTCATCGTCCTATTTATATCGGAAAGTTTCAAGTTCCATTTACACCAGGGTTAATTCCGAAGCGTCGTGATGAACTTGCTGTTCAATTAGGAAATATGGTTGTAGAACATTTGTTAACACCAGAAGGAATCGGAAAAAAGCTAACAAATGAAGAGTTTCAAAAAGGTTTAATCCACTGGGTGCAAGTAGAAGTGGATAAAGTAATTACGAATGAACAATCACTGCGACATATGTTAGAAAAATGGAATGTAGCGCATGTAGAAGAAGAAGCGACTCGAAAAATCGAACATGTTATTACAGAAAAAATTCATGCATTTTTAGCAGAGTATTATACATATACATGGGAACAGGCTTTACCTCATTCTGTAAATGAAAAAGTAGAGAATGCGATTCCGAATGTCTCGGCGTTTATTTTAGAGCGAGGAATTAGCTTTTTTGAAAGTGAAGAAGGGAAAGCACGTCTTTCAAAAATGATTGATGATTTCTTCGCTTCTCGCGGAACGCTACTTAACTTAGTCGGAATGTTTTTAGGAAATGTAAGTGTAGTGGATCGTGTGCAGCCAGAAGTTATTAAGTTTTTAGGTCAAGATGGTACAAAGCAGCTTTTAACTGACGTACTGCAAAAAGAGTGGGAAAAGTTAAAAGGAAGAGATGTAAAAGAATTAGAAGCATTTGTAGAGAAAGAAATGATTGTAAGCTCCGTGCTGTCAGCAGTTAAAGTAGAGGAAACTGTGAGTAAGTTTTTAAATCAATCTGTTCAGCAAGCATGTGAACCAGTTCGAGAAACAATTATTGAAAAAGTGGTTCCAAGCGCAGTAACGAAAGGCTTGAAGTGGGGAACAGAAAACGTAGAGAGTATACTAAACAATCTACACCTTGCGGAAATTGTCCAGCAAGAAGTGTCTACATTTTCAACAGAAAGATTAGAAGACTTAGTTCTGTCTATTACAAAAAACGAATTGAAAATGATTACGTATTTAGGGGCGTTATTAGGCGGAATGATTGGTCTCGTGCAAGGATTGTTATTATTGTTTCTTAGATAATAAGGTGAGTACATAGAAATAAAAGTGAAATTTCTTCACATCTCTTGCATAGTTTGATATGGTAAGAAGAGGTGCGTATGTAAATGCACTGAAAAGGCAGTGCGAGTCAAATGCGCTAGCCTTCTAAAGGAGGAAAAATAAAATGACAAAGAACATTCATGATGTTGCATATGAATTACAAAAAGCAATCGCTGAAAACGAAGACTTCAAAACGTTAAAAGAGAGCTACGCGGCAGTACAAGGAGATGCAGCTTCAAAGAACTTATTTGATGAGTTCCGTACAATGCAACTTGGCCTACAACAAAAAATGATGCAAGGTCAAGAAATCACTGAAGAAGACAACCAAAAAGCACAAGAAGTTGTAGCTCGCATTCAACAAGATGCTAAGATTACAAAATTAATGGAAACTGAGCAACGCCTAAACGTTGTAATCGGTGACGTTAACAAAATTATCATGAAGCCACTTGAAGAATTATATAGCGCGCAACAACAAGCGTAATAGTGGAAGACGCTCCTAGTTTAGGAGCGTCTTTTTTGTTTAGGGAATTTAATAGTTATACCACAAAAACTCCCTTTCAAAATAGCTATTTCTTATTGGTTATTTTGAAAGGGATATGTAACACATCTGTTAATTTTTTTTATTGCTGTTAATTGAAGTTTTAATATTTTTTTCGTTCAAAAACGTTTCAATCTCTTTTTGTTTCCTCCCATTTATTTTCTCAAGGCGTTTTGTAAAAGAAAAATTGGCTTTGAATAAGTTACCATCTTGGGTGAGTTTGTCTAATTCTTGATCTAGCTCTACGAAAATATCCGTAGATGATGACATAAATGCATAGATTTCTTTTGAAGGTTTTTTATAATCAGTAGGTAAATTATTATTACTAATAAACTCATGGAAATTCATATCGTTTTGTTTCGCTAAATCAATTAGTTTTTGTAATTTTTCTCGGTCAGATTCCGTGAAATTCTTATCAGAATTTGTTGAAGCGAGAGGGATAATATTTTCAGATAACTCCCAACTATAATCTATATAATTTTTTATATTTTGTTTCATTTCGTCTTCACTAATAGTTTCGTTTTTCTTTGAGGAACTAAATATATTTTCTGGAACTTTAATAGCAACATCTTTAATAGATTGTACATCGTTTTCTTCCTTAGGTTGTACACTGTTTGAACAAGCTGATAGAAATAACATTGTAAGTAAAATGAGTGGATATAAAATATACTTTTTCATAGTAATCTCCTTTTACATTCATTAGTATCTTTGTAAAATAGCTAAATTCCATTTTAAATACTTAACTAAAAGTGAGTATATATGTTTTATCATTTGGTAAGATATGACGGATATTAGTAAGCCGATGCAAAAAGCTATGAATACATTGTAAACATCGGAATAACTGATTTGATGAAACCCTTTAAAGAATCCTAATCCTATTAATAAGATAGGTGAAATAATTAATAACGGAGTGGCAATTATAAGTGCTAGAAGAAGCGGTAATAGAAAGAGTAGTACGAAAAAAGCGATAATGATACATATAAAGTTTAAAACACTTAAGCTCATAACAGAAAACAGTGCTGTCATAATATTTTTTAGGCTGCGTCTATTGTCAGCGTTGCTTATTGCATGTGAAACAGTAAGTTCTTTAGCGATAGTTTTAGGGTTTCCTAGCTTTTTAGAAATTTCCTCTTCAGATATTCCATCTTGTTTACCACTAATAAAATGAGTTTCGTACTCCGAGATAATATCCTCCTTTTCTGAATTAGGCATATTCCATAGGGAAGAACTAAGTTGTTCTAAAAATTCATTTTTGTTCATAACAATCACTTTCCTTTATAAAATGATGAATTATGGCTGAAAATCCTATCTTTTTTCTAAACAGCACACTCAATCTATATCTACTTTTTGAAAGGAGATATACTAATTGTGAATAACATTCCAAATAATGGGTATTCCGTTATTTATAAATATATCACTTACTATTGTTCTTTGCAAGGTACTATAAATTTGTTAATAATGTGAATAGGTGGAAGTATTTTTGTACATTTTTAGAAGAGATATAAAAATGTTATTTTAAGATAAACAAAAGGTTGTAAGCGTATTCTTTAAATATTGTCAAAATAATGTCGAATTCATATTCTTGGAAAAATAATGCATTTGTACTATAATGATAAACGATACTTCACCACATTAATTAACCAGGTGAAATTAAAATCTTTATTACACACATTATGAAATAAAGGGTGATTAGTTTTGAGTACAGGTGTAAAAGCAAACGACGTGAAGACAAAAACAAAAGGAGCAGATCTTGTTGTTGATTGTTTAATTAAACAAGGTGTTACACATGTTTTCGGTATTCCAGGAGCAAAGATTGACTCTGTATTTGATGTACTGCAAGAAAGAGGACCAGAGTTAATCGTTTGTCGTCATGAACAAAATGCAGCATTTATGGCAGCTGCTATTGGTAGATTAACAGGGAAACCGGGCGTATGTCTTGTAACTTCAGGACCAGGGACATCAAATTTAGCGACAGGTCTTGTTACTGCGAATGCGGAGAGTGATCCCGTTGTTGCTTTAGCTGGTGCAGTTCCGCGTACAGATCGATTAAAACGTACGCATCAATCTATGGATAATGCTGCACTATTCGAACCAATCACAAAATATAGCGTAGAAGTAGAGCATCCTGATAATGTGCCAGAAGCATTATCAAATGCATTTCGAAGTGCGACTTCTACAAATCCAGGCGCTACTTTAGTAAGTCTTCCGCAAGACGTTATGACTGCGGAAACGACTGTAGAGTCTATCGGTGCGCTTTCTAAGCCGCAGCTTGGAATCGCTCCCACACATGATATTACATATGTAGTAGAAAAAATAAAATCAGCGAAATTACCAGTTATTCTACTTGGTATGAGAGCGAGCACAAATGAAGTGACGAAAGCCGTTCGTAAATTAATTGCGGATACAGAACTTCCTGTCGTTGAAACATATCAAGCAGCTGGTGCGATTTCACGTGAGTTAGAAGATCATTTCTTCGGCCGCGTTGGATTATTCCGTAACCAACCAGGGGATATTTTACTAGAAGAAGCAGACCTTGTGATTTCTATCGGTTATGATCCAATCGAGTATGATCCAAAGTTCTGGAATAAACTTGGCGACAGAACGATTATTCATCTTGACGACCATCAAGCAGATATCGACCATGATTACCAACCAGAGCGTGAATTAATTGGTGATATTGGCTTAACGGTAAATAGCATCGCGGAAAAATTACCGAAACTTGTATTAAGTACGAAATCAGAAGCGGTATTAGAACGATTACGCGCGAAATTATCAGAACAAGCAGAAGTTCCAAATCGTGCTTCGGAGGGTGTTACGCACCCACTTCAAGTGATTCGTACACTTCGTTCTTTAATTAGTGACGATACAACTGTTACATGTGACATCGGTTCCCATTCTATTTGGATGGCGAGATGTTTCCGTTCTTATGAACCACGTAGATTATTATTTAGTAACGGCATGCAAACGTTAGGTGTTGCACTTCCTTGGGCAATTGCCGCTACTTTAGTAGAACCAGGTAAAAAAGTAGTTTCCGTATCAGGTGATGGTGGTTTCTTATTCTCTTCGATGGAGTTAGAAACAGCAGTACGTTTAAATTCGCCGATCGTACATCTTGTTTGGAGAGACGGCACATATGATATGGTTGCATTCCAACAAATGATGAAATACGGCAGAACATCAGCTACAGAGTTTGGCGATGTTGATCTTGTGAAATATGCGGAAAGTTTCGGGGCGTTAGGTCTTCGTGTTAACACGCCTGATGAATTAGAAGGGGTATTAAAAGAAGCATTAGCAGCAGATGGTCCTGTCATTATTGATATTCCAATTGACTATCGTGACAACATTAAATTAAGCGAAAAATTATTACCAAACCAATTAAACTAATGGAGGCAGATTTGAGATGACTGTTGCGCAATTAATTGATATTGATGCAAAAAAAACGAAAACGAGTAATGAAGTATATCAAACATCTACAATGCTTGCGCTATTAGATGGTATATATGATGGTGTGATTAGCTTTGAAGATTTGAAAAAACATGGTGATTTCGGCATCGGCACATTTGATCAATTAGATGGTGAAATGATTGCATTTGATAATGAATTTTATCATTTACGTTCAGACGGTTCAGCAGAAAAAGTAGAACCAGAAGAAACAACACCATTTGCGACTGTAACGTTTTTTGAAAAAGAAATGAGTTATACGGTAGAGCGTCCAATGAATCGTGAAGAAGTTGAAGCATTATTACATGAATTAATGCCAAGTAAAAACTTATTTTACGGTATTCGAATGGACGGTACGTTCCGTGAAGTAAGAACGAGAACTGTTCCAAGACAAGAAAAACCGTATACACCGCTCGTTGAAGTGACGAAATCACAACCAATCTTTTCATTTGAAAATACAGAAGGTACGCTTGCTGGATTTTGGACACCAGATTATGCGCAAGGTATTGGGGTAGCTGGATTCCACTTACATTATATTGATGATGAAAGAAGCGGGGGTGGACATGTTTTCGACTATGTTATAGAAAACTGTACGATCCAAATTTGTCAAAAAGCTCATATGCATTTAGCACTTCCAGAAACAGCTGATTTTATGGCGGCTGAATTATCAAGAGAAAACTTAGAGGATAATATTGCAACTGCGGAAGGTGCAGAGTAAAAGGGAAAGACTGTTCCATTTTGGAACAGTCTTCTTTTATTCGTAATGTTATTATTTGTCGATAAATCGATATTTCTTGTCGAACCGTTGATATATTGTAAATTATGATAGATATATTTGAAAAATCGTTGATATTGCTTATTTCTTTGAAACAAACGGATGCCCCTCATAATAAAAACGCCACGGATAATGTACAGCTTCTTCTGCATAGTCGATATTAATACGAGGTCCTGCTGCTATTTTATATTGTGATGATATGTGTTCGTCTTCTGGGACGAGTTCAATATGTAATGTGTCACTTTGTAATGATAAGCCTCGTTCTTCTAAAGTAATTCCGAGGGCACGGCATAGTTTGCCAGGACCGTTTGTTAAATTTTTGTACTGCGCTTTTGTAATGTCTGTTTTGTTGTAGCGTGCTAGTTTTATTTCTTCTATTCCATTTACCGGCTCAAGGGCTCGAATGAGAACACCTTGCGGGGTGCCAACTGGTGCTGTAATAACGTTAAAACAATGATACATACCGTAAATTAAATATACGTAAGCATGCCCTGGTGCGCCAAACATGACTTCTGTGCGGTCTGTCCGTCTGCCGCCGTAACTATGTGCGGCCTTATCATCTGGGCCTTTATATGCTTCTACTTCTACAATGATTCCGCTTCGCTTTATTCCGTCTACAATATGAACGAGTTTTTGCCCGAGTAATTTTTTTGCTACTTCTAACGTATCGCCTTCATAAAAGGAAGGAGGTGCCTGCATTGTACTATCTCCTTTGCTAAGTGTATATGTATATAGTAAACCAAATTTTCAGTAGTAATTCTAACTCGTTCTATTTATCGAGTGTATTTCATAAATTATGGATAGAGTACAACAGCGAAGAGGGGGAGTGCGACATGATTTATCGCTTACTAGCTCTTAATATAGATGGGACACTACTATACAACAATGGAAAAATTGCAAAAGGATTAAGAGAAACAATTGAATTTGTGAAAAGAAAAGATGTATACGTTACGTTATTTACGAGCCGTAATTTTCAATCCGCTCATAAAGTAGCAAAGGCGTTAAAATTAGATTCCATATTAGTGACACATGGTGGTGCTTTCGTTTCGGCGACGTTAGATAAGCCGTACGTTCAAAGAAGATTATCTGAAGAGAAGACTTTTAACATTGTGCAAGTGTTAGAGCACTTTGATTGTAACGTACGTATTTCTCATGAACGGTTTTCCATAGGAAATCGTGAGAGAAATACACCAAACTTAATTGCGCGTACTGTATTATCAAGTGCAGATCCGTTATTTTATCCAGTTCAATTTGTAGATTCGTTAGGTGACGCGCTTCGTGACCATCCGGTAGCGGCGCCAAAAATTGATGTTCTTTTCCAAACTAAGGGTGAAAAAGAAAGAGGGCTGAACACATTAAGAAAAGCATTCCAAGATGTAGAGTATGTTGAATGTGATTCAAAACGAATAGAAATCTTGCCGCAAAATGTATCGAAGTTACGCGGATTACAATTGCTTGGAGAGCATTTAAATATTTCGCTAAATGAAATGGTTGCGATTGGAGATAGTATGGAAGATTTAGAGGTTATTGAAAACGTGGGACTTGGGGTAGCGATGGGGAACGCACCTGTAGAGTTAAAGCAAGCAGCAGATTGGATTACACGTTCAAATAGTGAGAACGGTGTAGAGTACATGATTAAAGAGCATTTCCGTAAGCAATTCCCGCTTCCGTTTTTGAAGAATCATAAAAATACACCGAAACGATGAAAGAAAAACGTAGCTTTTTGGCTACGTTTTTTTTGTGGAGCTTATTAAAAGGAATGAAAACGTTTTAAATTGTGAATTGTGTATGAAACCCATACAATTTACTTGAATCCTCTAAAAAACTAATGTAAAGTGGATGATGTTACCAAATAGTTACACCACATGAAACATTCTTCAGATTAATTTTATTGAGCTCCCATACGTAAAAACATTTCCGCATGATAGTTTAGTTCACGTATTATTTCAAAAATGAATTGTAGTAATTTTATTAAGTCGTTGTAGCGTTTCTTTGTTTTATTTAAATGGATTATTTTAAGTTAATGTGAGTAAGACCTGGTACATATGAAATGTGCTTCTTTTTGTGATTTTAGGAAGTTTAAAAGGGGGAATGAATTTCTTGAGGAAATCATTTAATCAAAAAATTAAAAAGTTAAGTAGTAGTTTAATAGTTGTATTACTAATATGTATGAATTTTTTAATCCATTTACCATTTAAAGCAGAGGCAGCTACAACAGAATTAAAAGGTTTAGGTGATGTATCTTATTACAATGCCATCATTTTTGGAGATCATAGTGCAACGAGTGCGGATATTGAAGGTGCGATGGCTGTTCAGAAAAATATGAACGCATCAAGTTATACAGTCGTAGCGGCTGCAACTGGAGCAAATAACTTAGCTGGAGCGACTTGGGTAGATGAAGGATATCCATCATTATTACTAGGCGGTCAATTTAAGAAAGCGGGAGAAGGACAAGTAATCATTCAAGATGGAACAGTGGCGATGACAAAAGACGGTGACCCAGATGGTGCAATGAAAACATCATATGATCATATCTCTTATAAAGAGCAAGCGGAGATTGATGCTAAGTTTAAAGAATTTAGAAAAGACGTTGATGGTGTAATCGGGGATGCAAGTAAACTGCAGACTGATAAGCCAAAACCTAATATGAGCTTTGGAATCGGTGAAGATGTAAACAACCCTAATATTTATGTCTCTTCAGGCCAAACTGGAAAGAAAACATTTGATGTAAAAGACGTTTTTCTTCCGAATGTAGAGAATAAAGACTTTATTGTTATTTATTCAGATGCAGAAGAAGTGAGTTTTGGTGGCGGTGCAATTTTGTATGATACAAGAAATACTGGGATGGCAACGGATTTAATTAATACATCTCAAGCATACGATCCTAATTCATCTTTTACTGAGTTAGCTAGTAAGGTAATTTGGGTATTTCCTAATGCTACAAAGATAACAACTAAAGGTTATGGTGTAGTAGGTAGTGTGTTTGCACCTAATGCAGTTGTAGAAACAAAAGGTGGTTCTATTAATGGACAAGCCTATGTTGGAGGATTACATCAAAGAGATGGTTTTGAGGTTCATAACTTTAAATTTAACTGGCCAAAGTGGAATAAGCCGGTAGCCGAAAAAGGACATTTGCAAATTAAAAAAGTTGATGAAAATGATAAAAACATTGTTTTAAAAGACGCAAAATTTGATGTTATAGACAAAGATAATAACGTTGTGGCTACTGTTACAACAAACGAAAAGGGTATTGCGGAAGTTAAAGATTTACCACTTGGTGACTATTTTGTAAAAGAAATAAGTGCACCAGAAGGATATATAAAAGTTGATACACCAGTCAAAGTAACAATTGATAATACAAACGTAATTGAACTTGTTATGAAGAATAAGAAAAAAGTAGAGAATGGCCAATTTAAATTATTGAAAAAAGATAGTGAATCTGGTCAACTTCTACCAGGTGCAAAATTTGATGTTATCGATAAAGATGGGAAAGTTGTGGAAACAATTGTTACAGATGATAAAGGTGAAGCCTTATCGAAACAACTTTCAGTTGGAAGCTATACATTAAAAGAAGTAGAAGCACCGAAAGGATATGAATTATCATCTAGTTCAGTTTCTGTTGATGTAGAGGCTAATAAAGTAGTGACTGTAGATGTGGTGAATAAAAAGATCCCTGAAAAAGTAACAGGTCAATTTGAAATTGTGAAAGTAGATGCGGAAGATAAAACGAAAGTATTATCAGAT
>NZ_JXIS01000005.1:0-20291 GCF_000836715.1 Bacillus sp. L_1B0_5
GAACCAATCGGGCTTTTAGGGGCAGTTAATCTCCCACCTAACTTCTTTGTTTCAGCCGAATTTTGAGGTGGGAGTTTTACTGCCCGCAAATAGCGGGGAAAAAAGAGCACTTTGTTTGAGAAAGAAGAGAGTGTTATAATAGTTTTCATAACTGACTAGAGTAAGGTGACGAGAGATGGATAAACAATTACATACATTACGAAACATTGCAAATGAGCGCACGTGGGCATCATTTTTGAATGATAATCATCCATATAGTTTGTTACATTGGTCCATTGCAGGTGTAGGGCAAGAGGCAAAGGATGTTTGGTTACTTCAAGATGAAGTAACATTTCAAACGACAGAATTTCCAACGTTAGATGATGCAATGCAATGGATTTCTGAAAATATGGAACAAGTTACAGACGTTTTAGCGCAATAAAAAAACAGGCTTATGCAAGCCTGTTTTTTGTTTCTTTCACATATGTGTTTAAAAATTGATCGATGGCTGCTTCGTACTCTTCTTTATTTTCGTTATAAGAGCAAGCGTGTGCACCGTGTTCTGCAATATAAAGTTGCTTATTATTTTCTTTCGCTTCATATAACGCTTTTGTCATATCAGCTAAAATATAGTCGTCATCTTTACTATGAATAAAGAGAACGGGATTGTTAATGTTTTTTATACAGTCGATTGGTGAAACTTCACGAATTGTATAACCGTCACGAACTTTTAAAAATGCGTTTGCTAAAGGTAATAAAGGCCATTTTGGTAAATGGAATTCAACCTTTAAACGGTGCTGTAATTGTCCGTGAAAATCAGAGAAAGGACAATCTGCAATATAGAAATCAGCACCATCTTCTACAAGTCCTGCGTATTGAAGAATTGTTGCAGCTCCCATAGATTCACCATGAATACCAAGTGTAATATTGGTTCCAAAACGGCTTTTTAGCCAGTCAACTACGGATTTCAAATCATGCTTTTCATAGTATCCATAGCTTGTTGTTTTTCCGCCAGTTTTACCATGACGACGATGATCGTAAATGAGGACATTATATCCCCTTTTTAAGAATAAGTTTGCATATTTTACAGAGTTTATTTTATTTACAGTTACACCGTGGCAAAAAACCATAAACTTATTGGAATGACCAGCAGGAATGTAATATCCGTGAAGGTCGTATCCGAATTGTGAAGGGATATGAATTTCTTCTTTATGAAGAGCATCAAAATCCTCTATACGAAAATGTTTTTTCGTTTCTCTTTCGAGTACTTCTTCCTCTGTTTTTTTCTTTAAGTACATCACTTTATTTGTAAAGAAAATCCCAAGGGCAGTTATTGCACCTAGTATAGTAAACAATGCTGCAAAAAAACGTTTCATACTTTACCTCATCCTCCAAATACCGTTACATGTGATACACTTATATTGTATCACAATGATATAAAAGGGGAGAAATAGGAAATGCTGCATATACAAAAAATTACGCCAGCGATGAAAGAAACAATCCGAATGTTCATGTGTAAGAACTGGGGAAGTTCATTGATGGTTTCACGTGGTAAGGGACATCAGTTAGAAGAGTTGCCAGGATTTGTTGCGCTCTCAGATGACAGAATAATCGGAATTATAACGTATGAAGTGACCGGAAATATGTGTGAAATTGTATCGCTAGATAGCTTTGAAGAAAGAAAAGGAATAGGGACGAAACTTGTAGATTGTGTATTACAAGTTGCAGAAGAAGAGCGGTGCAGACAGGTTTGGCTTATTACAACAAATGATAATATGAATGCGTTACGATTTTACCAAAAACGTAATTTTGTAATGACTAATTTATATGTGAATGCGGTAGAGGAGGCACGAAAAATAAAGAAAGAAATTCCACGTATTGGATATGATAATATCCCAATTTTACATGAAATTCAGTTGGAGTATCATTTAGTCAAATGATGTAACAATTTTCAGAAATATGAGTTATTAATCTTGACGGATAGTGTAATTTAGGTTACCGTAAAATTGTAATCTATTACCATATTAAGGGGTGACGATGTGGCAACTATACGTGATGTTGCAAAATTGGCAGGTGTTTCAGTCGCAACCGTTTCACGAGTTATTAATGAAAAAGGATACGTTCATGAGGACACAGTAAAACAAGTAAAGGAAGCAATTGAAGAATTACGTTATAGGCCAAACAGTGCAGCGAAGCCACTATTTAAAGAGAATTCAACGATAATTGCATTACTTGTAGATAATTTATGTAACCCATCAAACATCACTTTGCTACATTGTATTGAGGAAATAGCATATAAAGAAGGCTATCAAATCATTATTTGTAATATAGAGAATAAAGATAGATACATACATATGCTGAAGCAAAATAACATTGCAGGTGTTATTTTGACAAGGGCAGTTTTTAAAAGTATAGGAGAAATTCCATTTCCGTTTGTTGTGATTGATGAGCAACAATCACATGCAAATTATTATGAAAGTGGGCAGAGAGCTGTTTCTTTATTAAAAGAGAAAGGGTGTCACTTTCTTGCATATTTCGGTGAGGGAGAAGAAAGTGAAGAAATGGAAGATCATATAGCAGGGTTTTTAGACGCTGTTTGGGATGAAGGAATCTCTTATCGAGAAGAATGTGTACAAGGGTATACAAATAAACAATTTATTACATTATTGCAAAATAATCCGTATATAGATGGAATTGTAACCTCAAGTGATCAGATTGCTATTGAGTTAATTCGGTCAGCGAGATTTCTAAATATACATATACCAGATAAATTAAAAATTGTTGGACCGAATGGGAGCATAGAGTGTGAATGGATAGGCTCATCACTACCGGCAATTGAAAGCTATGTCAAAGATAATGGAAAAGTAGCTTTTCAACAATTAAAAGGAAAAATAAAAAAGTAAAAGGTGCGTTTTATACGCACCTTTTTATAATGTAATTGCGGCAATAAAGCCAAATATAAGTAACGGTATATTGTAATGTAGAAAAGTGGGTACACATGTATCCCATATATGATGGTGCTGACCATCAGCATTTAAACCGGATGTTGGTCCAAGGGTACTATCTGATGCTGGAGATCCTGCGTCACCTAGTGCTCCGGCTGTACCGATAATTGCAATTGTGGCCATTGGACTAAATCCAAGCTGAATGCAAAGAGGTACAAAAATGGTTGTTAAGATAGGGATGGTTGAAAAGGATGAACCAATTCCCATCGTAACGAGAAGTCCAATAACGAGCATAAGAAATGCAGCGAGTGGTTTGTTATTTCCAATTATATGTGCACTCGTTTGCACCAGTGATTCAACATGTCCTGTTTTTCGAAGGACAGCGCCGAATCCAGCGGCAGCAATCATAACAAAGCCAATAAAGGACATCATACGCATTCCGCTTGTTAATATCGCATCTGCTTCTTTAAGTGGTAGACTGCCACTAACTGATAAGACGATAATACCTGCTAAAGCACCGAAAATCATTGATTCTGTTGTTAATTGAACAGTTAATGTAGCAATGATAGATAATAACCCGAAAGTAATGCTACGTTTTGTATAGGGAACGATTTCATTTTCGGTAGTATGAATTTGTTCTGTTTCATACGTACGAGGTTTTCGGTACGTAATGAATACCGCTACACATAATCCAATAATCATACCAATTGCTGGAATAGTCATTGCTTTTGGAATAAGTGTGACATCAAATGTAAGGCCGCTTTGCGCAGCGTTGGTTTGTAATACGTCATGATAAATTTTTCCGAATCCTGCAGGGATCCACATATAAGGAGTAATCAATCCAAATGTAATAATACATGTGACAAGTCTGCGATCCACTTTCAGCTCATTTAATACTTTTAAAAGTGCTGGAATTAAGATGGGGATGAAAGCAATGTGAACAGGAATCACATTTTGTGAGAAACAAGCCATCGTTAAAATAATGAATAAAATAAGTATTTTAGAATAAACTTGTTTTTTCGTGTCTTGTTCATTGCCAATCCATTTTAATGCAGTTTGAATCATAGCATCTGGAAGTCCTGTTTTGGAAAGGGAAATAGCGAAACCACCAAGCATTGCATAACTTAAAGCGATTGGAGCACTGTTTCCAAGACCAGTTGTAAAAGTGTTAATCGTTTCTGAAATACCGAGTCCGCCGATAATTCCGCCTGTTAAAGCTCCAACAATGATGGCGACAATGACCTGGACACGTAACAAACTAAGCAATAGCATAATTGCTACTGCGACGAGTACAGCGTTCATAATAAATGTAATCTCCCTAAATTTTTATTCTGTTAAGACAAGTAAATATGAAACATTTTGCTATGTTTATACATACTTGCGACATATTATTATAAAATGTTTTCTATGAAATGTAAAAGAGCCTTTTGTTACTAATGCTGAAAAGCTAGCTCTTGTTTAATTGATCGCAAAGAATTGGCGAATAATTCTGGTTCTTCTAAATCAGGAGAATGTGCTGAATTTGGGAACCAAATCATCTTTTTTATAGGCGCTTCAATAATATCGCAATATTCCTGAACGAGTGCATAAGGAGTTTGATAATCATAGCGACCAGAACAAAAATAAACTGGAATAGATAAACTTGAGATAGAAGAAAAGAAATCGATTGTCAGCATTTCTTCCCATAAAACGCCAGATTTTAAATTTCCTGCGAGAAACTTGAACCAATCTAATAGCGTATACTCAGGAGAAAAGAAACCTTTTCGTATGAAAGAAAAGGAAGATCCGTTTTGGATTGCGCCTCCAAATGTGCCAAGCCACTTTCTTTGAATAATGAGACGTCTCGTATCTAAAAATGGTGGTTTGCCTAATTTTAAAAGGGAAGCTAATGCTTTTTTATGATTATGTTTTTTTGCAGAATGAATTAAATGTTGATATAGCAATTCTTCATTTTGTTTCATATGTACAATTTGCCCAATACCGATGTAAGCCTCGATATACTTTGGATATTGATGTGCTATGTTAAGCCCAATAATACTTCCCCAAGAATGACCAGCGAGAAATAGTTTTTGTTTGTTGAACCTTTTAAGTACATATTGAATCACTTCTTTTGCATCGGAAACGAATTGTTCGATTGTGAAATTTGCTCCGAAATCTTTCATTGAAAAGGATTTACCAGCCCCGCGCTGATCCCAATTAATAACAATAAATTGCTTCTCTAATTCTTTTTGAAAATGGCGAATAAATCCGATTTGTGCCATCCCAGGTCCGCCGTGACAGCATAATAAAATAGGTTGCTCTACGTTTTGTCCACGCATAAGGAGAGTTTGTTTTCGATTATTTATCATAACGCTTTCTATCGTAGCGATACTATTAGGAATGAGTTGTTTGTTTTCGTTATAGAACTGAGGGGTGTAGCTACGAAAAAGCATATTGAAAACCTCCTTTTGTGAAATCGTATGAATCGCACAGGCTATTCATTTTGCATATACTGTTAGAAAATCATTGTAACATACCATACTAGTGTCATTTCAACACGGGAGGAGGGAAATTGTGACGATTGGAGAAATTATAGATGGTTTAAATAGACGTGAATCCATCGCTATTATAGCAAAACGTCTTGAAATAAGCCCGTATACATTATCGAAGAAATTAAGATTGATTGGATATGAATATGATGGAGAGCAGAAGAAACGTATTTTTGTAGGAGATGGAGAAGAACCACGTCACTTACAACTCCAAGAAGCGACCGCCCTTCAATATGAGAAAACAGATTATCAATTATTAATTTACGAGCAATTACAAAGCATTTATGAGTTACTAAGAAAAAGAGACGAAGTAATTGCACCAATTATGAGTAAGAGTACAGAGAAAAAGAGACGAACCTTTTCTATTAATACAGAAATATTAGCAAGATTGGACCTTATATCAGAATCGAAAGGAATTCAAAAGTCTAAACTTGTAGAAGAGGCGTTGCAACAATTTTTACAGCAATATGAAGTTGACAAAACATCACATTTTGATAACTAAAGAAAAGGATACTATGTTCATTGGAAGAACGAGTATCCTTTTTATGATGTATATTACGTATAAAATAGAGGATCAGTACAAATCCTTTATGGCGTGAAAAATGAAATTTATTATTAGAGAAACACTTAATTTACTTTTTGAATTCTTCCATCAATAACTGGCTGAATTGGTTCTTTTAATTGTTTTACGTAATCGACTAACGCTTCAAAGTCGTTTGGACCAGTTTCTGCATTTTTACCATTTTTAAATGATACGAATCCGTCACCGCCAGAAGCTAAGAAGGCATTTGCAACTACGCTATACGTTGTAGATGGAGATAATTCTTCTCCGTTTGTTAAACGTATATTTGTAACTTTTTCACCGTTTGGTTTATTTACATCCCACGTATATTGAATACCTGAAATTTGAAGCATTCTTGTTGTTCCTTTTTGCCATTGCTGATTTAAAATATCGCGAATGTCTTGACCTGTTAAATCTACTTTAATCAATTGATTTCCAAAAGGTTGAATGCCGTATAACTCACCCCACGTAATATCACCAGCATCTAAGTCATTACGAATGCCACCAGGATTCATGAGGGCGATTTGAGTTTGCATCGTTTGACGCTGAGCATCGGCAACTAAATTTCCAAGAGTGGACTCACCAGCATCATTTTGTTTACGGTCGATAGGTGCTGTAGATTTTCCGACCACTTCATTTACAAGTGGTGCGATTTTTTCTTTATATTGATCTAGTTTTTTCTTTACTTGTTTATCAGGTTCTACACCTTCATGATACGTTGTAACAACTTCAGCTTTTTTCTTTACAATATCCTTTGTTTTACGATCAATTGTTACATCCACGTCTGAGAAAGCCGTTCCGTATGAATTTGCTTGGACAATTAGTTTATTATTTACTGTACCATTTACATACGTATGACTATGTCCACCGAAAATAACATCAACTTCTGGGTCTGTTTCATTTGCAATTCGAGTAAGGTCGCCATTTGTTACCCCAGATTCATCGGTTGTTCCACCGACATGAGCAAGAACGACGATTGATTTAACGCCGAGGCGTTTTAATTGTTGTGTTGATTTATTAATTGCTTCTACTTCATCAGTAATTTGTACATTTTTAAGCATCGTAGGCATAACAACATTTGGTGTATCAGTTGTAACAACACCAATGAATCCGACAGGAACACCATCTACCATTTTTACAGTAAATGGTGGTAAAAATAAGCGGCCAGTTGATTTGTTATAGAAGTTAGCAGCTACATAGGGGAAGTTAGCCCCTTTGAAATTCCCTGTTTTTTCATGATATCCACCGTAAATGAGGCGTTTCATTTCATCAATGCCTTCATCAAATTCATGGTTCCCGATTGTACCAACATCAAATTTTAAGTCATTTAAAAATTCAATCGTCGGTTCATCTTGTAATAATGCTGAAACTGGTGGACTAGCTCCGACGATATCACCAGCATGTACGAGAAGGGTATTAGGGTTTTGTTTTTTACGTTCTTTTAAATAAGTAGCTAAGTAATCAGCGCCACCAGCTTCTTTATTATTGATTTTTTTAACAGTATCTAGTTGTCCATGGAGATCATTAATACCAAGCATTTGTACGTCTATGTAGCGGTTTTGTTCAGCTGGATTCTGAGATGGGGGAGCGGCAAATACGCTTGAAAAAGTAATAGTGCTTAAAACAGCAACGGCAGGAATAATTTTTTTCCACATAATATAATTCTCCTTTTTTTTATAATCTGACATCATACGACATAATTTTAATAGATTCATATGATTATAGCTACATAAAAATTTAGTCTTTTCGAAAAATTAACATATTTACAAAAAGTGAATAATAGAGTAAAGACCCTTTTTTATTGTCGATTTCATCGTGTATCTACTATAATGGAGAAAAAAGTAAAAGGTGAGTAGCATGAAGAAAAAGAAACAAAGACAAATGCAAAGACAATCGCAAGTGAATCAACCAAAGAAAGAAACACTTACATTAGGCGATCAATTAAATGATTCACTCATGCAACAATTAAAGAGTAAGAAGAAAGAGTTGCAAGTGAGAGAAGAGGAAAAAGAGGCAGCTGAACTGGAAAGAAAGCGCCAAGAACAAAAAGAACGTGAAAAGAATAAATCATTTGAAGAACTGCTAAGTGAAAGTAACCTTACTTGGAAAGACTTTAAATAATAAAAAAATGATCAGTGAAATACCACTGATCATTTTTTGACGAGCTTGTAAGAAAAGGGGAGTTAGAATGAGAAAAATTGTCGTTGTTCCGCATGAAAACCATTGGATTGAAAAATTTCAAATGGAGGCTGAAAGATTAAAATCAGCGATGCCAGAAACGGTGAAAATGCATCATATTGGAAGTACGTCAGTGCCCGGACTGGCAGCTAAACCTATTATTGATATGATCATGGAAGTAGAAAATATCGAAAGAGTAGATGGGTGGAATGAACGATTTATAGAGCTTGGTTACATCGTAAAAGGGGAAAATGGTATTTCAAGACGCCGATATTTTATTCATGGAACTGAGGAAAAACGTTCGTATCATTTACACGTGTTTGAAAAAGGAAATCCAGAGATAGTAAGGCATTTAGCGTTTCGTGATTATATGATGGCTCATTGTGAAGAAGCAGAGGCATATGCAACCTTAAAGAAAGAATTAGCCGAAAAGTATACATATGATGGCACGTTATATACGGAAGGGAAAAATGAGTTTGTGCGCAATGTGGATGAAAAAGCGAAAGAATGGAGAGAAAATAACGTGAATGAATGAGTTCACGTTATTTTTTAGCTATATAAAAGTGTTATGTAAACTGTACGTATGTTTTGACTTTTTGGATGAATCTTGTTGAAATAAAGTTATGGCTTATAAAAAATGTAACAATGAAAGGGAGACGACTGTGCATATTCCAACAACTACACTTCATAATGGCGTGAAAATGCCGATGATTGGTCTAGGCGTATATAAAGCGAAAGAAGGCGACGAAGTAAAACAAGCAGTAAAAACAGCGTTAGAAGTTGGATACCGTTCAATTGATACAGCAACTGTGTATGAAAATGAAAGCGGTGTCGGAGAGGCGATACTTGAATCAGGAATTCCAAGAGAAGATATATTTATTACAACAAAAGTATGGAACGACGATCAAGGATATGAGGAGACACTCGAGGCGTTTGAAAAGAGTTTAAAAAAATTACAAATGGACTATGTAGATTTATATTTAATACATTGGCCGGTAAGAGGGAAGTATGTTGATACGTACCGAGCTTTAGAGAAATTGTATGAAGAAGGTAAAGTGCGTGCGATTGGTGTTTCTAATTTTCATAAACATCATTTAGAACTATTATTACCAAATTGCAAAGTGAAGCCGATGGTAAACCAAGTGGAACTTCATCCGATGTTGACGCAATTTGAGTTGTGCAATTATTGTCAAGATGAGCAAATTCAAATGGAAGCATGGAGTCCGTTAATGAGGGGCGGAGAAGTATTCCAGCATCCAATCATTCAGGCTATTGCTAACAAATATGAAAAAACACCTGCACAAGTTATATTAAGGTGGGATATTCAAATCGGGATTGTTACAATTCCTAAATCTGTTACACCATCTCGTATTAAAGAAAACTTTACTATTTTTGATTTTGCACTAACTGAAGAAGAAATACGTCAAATTAACACGTTGAATCGTGATTTACATGTAGGAACGAATCCTGATAAATATGATACGTTATAAAAAAGACTGTCTCCTAATAAAGGAGGCAGTCTTCTGTTTATCGGTAATTCGATATTTTTAACGATGCAAAGCATATGTGTCATATTTAACAATTTTTTGAAGTTGTACATATTCTTCTTTCGTTAAAGGTAACTGTTGGCTAGCTCGTATATTTTCCTGTAATTGTTGAAGCGAGCTTGCACCAGGTATAACAGCTGCAACAGTCTTATTATGTAAGCAATATTGAATAGCTGTTCCTGTTAAAGAGCTTTCTCCAATCGTTTCTTTTACACTCGCTAGAGTTGTATGTAATTCATCGTAAGAATAAGAGAGATAATCCTTTTCCTTTACTCTTTCTATTTTTCTTGCATTGTTGTCAGTTAAAATTCCTTTTGCAAGTGGCCCGCGGGCAATGACGCTAATTTGGTGTTCATTTAGAAGGGGGAACCATTCTTCTGGACGCCGATTTAAAAGGCTATATTCCATTAGTACACTAACGATGTTTGAGCGTTTTGCATATTCACGAACGACATTTGGGCGTATAGAAGAAATACCGTAATGGCGAATAATACCTTCTTTTTTCAATTCTTCAAAAGCTTCAATTGTTTCATCGATTGGGTCTTCAATCGTTCCGCCATGAAGTTGGTAAAGATCGATATAATCAGTTTGAAGTCTACGTAAACTTTCCTTTACTTCAGTTTTTATGTAAGCTTTAGAAGGATCCCAAGACCAGCCATTTTTTTCTTCTGTCCAACGATTTCCAACCTTCGTTGAAAGAACAATTTGGTCTCTTTTCCCCTTCAAGGCTTTTCCAACAAATTCTTCATTTAATCCGTAATCATATAAATCTGCTGTATCAAAAAAATTAATTCCTAAATCGATCGCTTCATCGATAATACGCATAGCTTCTGTTTCAGATGTACCGAGAGACATACAGCCAAGGCCCATTTCTGTAACAAACAAATCTGAGTTTCCTAATTGACGTTTTTTCATAGGTCAACCTCCTTACCTTTATTGTACGAGAGGGAAAAGAGGTTGACAAACGTTTCCTTTTCGCTTCGCATTAACTGCCCGTAAAAGCATGATTAATGTTTCACTTTATTTGCTGTAATCCACTCTTGTACAGTTGTATACTCTTTGCTATATTGCTTTAGCTTATGGCGAATTTGCCATGCTTTTCCGACTAACGTGATGCGATTTGGTAAAATATAAACTTTCATTTCTATCACGCTCCTTTCAATGTGGTAAAATGTATGAAGAAAGAATAGGAAATAGAACAGGGAGATGAAGTAGTATGAGTAATCTTACAGAGAGAACAGTAAAAACTGAGCCGATTTTTGATGGTAGAGTTATAAAAGTTCGTGTTGATGATGTAGTATTACCAAATGGAGAAATGAGTAAACGTGAAATTGTAAATCACCCTGGTGCAGTTGCGATTATTGCTATTACGGATGAGGGGAAAATTGTGCTTGTTGAGCAGTATCGTAAAGCGCTTGAAAAGGCAATTATAGAAATTCCAGCCGGCAAGTTAGAACCTGGTGAAAAACCAGAGGTGACAGCAGTTCGTGAATTAGAAGAGGAAACAGGATATGTATGTGAAAATATGGAGCTCATTACTTCTTTCTATACATCTCCAGGATTCGCAGATGAAATTTTATATGTATATAAAGCGACAGGTTTGACAAAAAAAGAAAATAAAGCTGAGTTAGATGAAGATGAGTTTGTGGAATTGATGGAAGTATCATTAGAAGAAGCGATTACTCTTATGAAAGATCTTCGTATTCATGATGCGAAGACGATGTTTGCAGTACAATATTTACAATTACAAAAATAAACACTCGCCAAAGGCGAGTGTTTTTTAATTGATTTTTGCATATACACGTGCATCACGTAAGCTACCATCTGGTGCTAGGAAATCATTTTCCATTGTACCTTCTAGAATGAATTCTAGACGTTCTGCTAAGCTACATGCATTTATATTTGTTGCATCAGTACGAATTTCAATCCTTCTAGCGCCTAGTTTATCAAAGGCGAACTGAATTGCACCTTTAACAGCTTCGGTCATATAGCCTTGTTTTGTATAGGCACTATGTAGCCAGAAGTGAAGTGAAAACTTTGGAATATCCCAGTTTTCAGGCTTTAGTGTAATTGCTCCGATGAATGTACCAGATACTTTATCGTATAAGTGAAAATCAAGTGTTTCACGAAGTAAAAACTGTCCGTGAGCTTCGCGAACAATTTCTTCAGCACTCTCTTCTGTTTCAGCGTTAATTGGTATCCACGGTACTAAGTCTTCTAGAGAAGCTTGGATTGCTTCATATACTTCTGCACCATCACCTGGAAATGGTTTACGAACTTGCAAGCGTTCAGTTTGAAATAATGTTGGAAAATCTAATAATAATGGTTTCAAGAGAAATCCCTCCTATTCTCTACTTTTTAGTTTAGCAAAGTAGAGCGGAATTTCAATGTTAATTCGTCATACTTTTTTCTTTCTTTCATACATTTTTAATAAGAGTGTGAACGGAGGGAAGAAAAATGTGGCGGAAAAATTGGCAAGACCGTGTAATGTCTCACATACAGGAAAACTCTTCATTATATATATTTAACGCCGTTTTATTATTGATGGGAGTAATATTCGGAGCCATTCTTGTGAATAGTTTACAAATCAATCAAAAACAAGATTTATCATTTTATTTACAACGTTTTTTTGGACAAGTCTCTAAAGGAGAATTTGCCATTGCGGGCGAAATGTTTCGAGAAAGTTACTTTTCGCAATTAAAATACATCGGATTTATTTGGATTTTAGGGATTTCAATTGTTGGATTACCACTTATTTTTATTTTATTATTTGTAAAAGGAGTTGTCGTTGGATTTACAGTTGGTTTTTTAGTAAGTCAGCATGGATGGAATGGACTATTATTAGCATTTGTATCTGTTTTGCCACAAAATTTAATTATCATTCCAGTCTTTCTCGTTATGACAACTATTGCTGCAAGTTTTTCTTTACGGATGATTAGGCATCAATTTATTAGAAAAATAACCGAGCCACTATTACCATTATTAATCCGTTATACATGCTTCTTTCTCGTAATTGGAGTGGTGTTAGCACTTGCTTCTAGTGTGGAGGCTTACGCATCACCAGTTTTAATGAAAGAAGTCGTTGAGGCTATTAATAAAAAATAAATACTTTTTGAGAATAATTATCAATTTGTTTTTATTGTTTTTTCTTTTGACAGAAGCCCTTCTTCTGATATAATGGTGTAAGAGTGGCGAGGAGGGAGTAGTACCGAATGGAAGAAAGAATTGAACGAATTAAGAAGCAATTACATGCAGCGAGCTACAAATTAACACCGCAACGTGAAGCAACAGTTCGTGTGCTGCTAGAAAATGAAGAAGATCATTTAAGCGCAGAAGATGTTTACCTCCTTGTAAAAGAAAAGTCGCCAGAGATCGGATTAGCAACCGTCTATCGAACTTTAGAACTATTATCTGAGTTAAAAGTTGTCGATAAGATTAACTTCGGAGACGGTGTTTCACGCTATGACTTACGCCAAGAAGGTGCGCAGCGTTTCCACCATCATTTGATTTGTACACAATGTGGTGCTGTACAAGAAATACAAGAAGATTTACTTGGTGAAGTGGAAAGGAAAGTAGAGCGAGACTGGAGCTTTAAGGTGAAAGATCATCGTTTAACATTCCATGGGATTTGTAAAAACTGTCAAGAAAATGAAACGGATGAAAAATAACCTTTTCCTATTTATCTAGGAAGAGGTTTTTTATTTGAATAAGGTATAAATTGATGAAAGCTTGGCATATGTTGTAATAACTTATATTTTGGAGGAATTTACAATGCGCCGAGCTTTAAAATTAACTTTTGATGGAATAAAAGTATTTTTATTATTTACAAGTTGTACGATTTTGTTTTATTTCGCTATACTATGGATAAATGAAGAATATGAAAGCTATCATCGTTATGAAAAACCTAAAGAAGAGACTGTAGAAAAAGTATCAGGGAATGAAGAACCGGCAAAGGATGCTTTCGTAAATAGAATGATGTTTTTCTATGAAAATGGGGAGTAGTGTAGAGTGGAAGATCAATTAAAAGATTTTATTCATTATATGGTTGTCGAAAAAGGATTAGCAAAGAATACAGTAGTATCTTATGAACGGGATTTAAAAAGCTACGTAAAGTATTTGCAAAATGTGGAACAGACGAAAACTTTTCATGAAGTGACCCGTTTACACATTGTTAACTTTTTGCAGTATTTAAAAGAAAACGGAAAATCTTCGAAAACATTGGCGCGTCATATTGCATCAATTCGTTCGTTCCACCAATTTTTACTTCGTGAACGAGCGGTAGAACACGACCCATCCGTACATATTGAAACGCCGCAAGGGGAACGGAAATTGCCAAAAGTATTATCAGTTGATGAAGTAGAGGCGTTACTTCAAACACCAAAAATGACAAGTGCTTTTGGGATTCGTGACAAGGCGATGCTAGAGTTACTTTATGCAACAGGACTTCGTGTTTCAGAATTGATTGCACTCAATTTAGAAGATGTACACTTAACGATGGGATTTGTTCGTTGCATAGGGAAAGGGAATAAAGAAAGAATTATTCCACTAGGAAGTTTAGCAACGGAAGCGATTCAAAAGTATATTGAAAAAGGAAGAAGAGAATTAATGGGGAAAAAAGTAGTAGATGCACTCTTTTTAAACCATCATGGTAATCGATTATCAAGACAAGGATTTTGGAAAATATTAAAACGATTAGCGAAAGAAGCAAATATTGAAAAAGAGCTTACACCTCATACGTTGCGTCATTCGTTTGCTACGCACTTATTAGAAAATGGAGCAGATTTACGTGCTGTACAAGAAATGCTTGGACATGCAGATATTTCAACGACGCAAATCTATACGCACGTTTCAAAAACTAGATTAAAAGATGTATATAAACAGTTTCATCCAAGAGCATAGTTACTATGCTCTTTTTTTCATAGATTAAGAGAGGAAGACCGTTTCACAGAAACTTCACAAACATTTCGTATATTGTTTTCAGCAGAAGACTGGAATATTACAATGTATTTCCTCTATACTAAATAAAGTATAAAGGAGGAAATGATGATGAAAAAACTGATTATAACTTTATTTATCGCGATGCTAGCGTTGGCTGGCTGTAATACAAACAAAGAAGAACCGAAAAAAGAAAAGAAACTTGAAAGTGTAAACGTAGCAATTCAAACGAATCCGAAAGAAATTAAACCTGGTGAAAAAACAGAAGTACAAGCACTTGTTACACAAGGAAAAGAAAGAGTAACCGATGCCGATGATGTAAAGTTTGAAATTTGGAAAGATGGCGACGAGAAGCACGAGATGTTAGATGGTAAGCATAAAGGAAAAGGTGTTTATGCAGTAGAGAAAACATTTGAAACTGACGGAGTATATCATATTATTCCTCATACAAATGCACGTGATATGCACGTTATGCCAGAACATAAAGTTGCTGTAGGAAATGCGAAAGTAGAAGATGCGAAAAAAGAAAATAGTGACCACAGTGCAGGACATGGAGATCATAAAAGTGACACAATGATCCATCTTATGGCTGGAGACATAAAGGCAAATGCTGAATCTACAATGAAAGTTCATTTAAAGCAAAAAGAAGAAGCATTAACTGGTGCTGAAGTACAACTAGAGATTTGGAAAGATGGTGTTGAAAAACACGAATTTATTCCAGCGAAAGAAGGAAATAAAGGAGAGTATGAAACGAAACATACTTTCAAAGAGAACGGCTCTTACAAAGTGAAAGTGCATGTAAGAAAAGGCGAATTGCATGAACATAAAGAAGAAACGATAGAAGTAAAATAAAAAGTAGCTCTTTAGAGCTACTTTTTATTTTTGTTATGAAGAAATAAATCATAAAATAATTAGCACTTCGTTGCAGAATGGATTACAATAGAAGTGTGAAGAAAATGAGAAATTCTACGAAAATGTATTAAAAAGAAAGCGTAAACATGTTATGATATCAGTATCAGATGTCTGACATCTGACTTAGAAAAAACTAGAAATGTTTTTGAATCGTTTCAAGTAAACGAAATAGGTTAGAAAATGATTTAAAGAAGTACTGTTTGACAATGAGAATTCTTTTGGATAACAGTTTCACTTTATAGCGTTTTGAACATACTACAAGAAGTAGAACTGAACTTATAGGAGGTCGCAGTTATGAATAAATATAAACGTATATTCCTAGTCGTAATGGACTCTGTGGGAATCGGTGAAGCACCAGATGCTGAGCAATTTGGTGATTTAGGATCTGACACAATTGGTCACATTGCTGAACATATGAATGGGTTACAAATGCCTAACATGGTGAAATTAGGTCTTGGTAACATTCGAGAAATGAAAGGTATCTCTAAAGTAGAGAAACCACTTGGATATTACACAAAAATGCAAGAGAAATCTACTGGTAAAGATACAATGACAGGTCACTGGGAAATCATGGGCCTTTACATTGATACACCATTCCAAGTGTTCCCGGAAGGCTTCCCGAAAGAATTACTTGATGAATTAGAAGAAAAAACAGGCCGTAAAATTATCGGTAATAAGCCAGCTTCTGGAACTGAGATTCTTGATGAACTTGGTCAAGAGCAAATGGAAACAGGCTCTTTAATCGTTTATACTTCTGCTGATAGCGTATTGCAAATTGCAGCACACGAAGAAGTAGTGCCACTTGATGAGTTATATAAAATCTGTAAAATTGCACGTGAATTAACATTAGATGAGAAGTACATGGTAGGGCGTGTTATTGCTCGTCCATTCGTTGGTAAACCTGGAAACTTTACACGTACACCAAACCGTCATGACTATGCATTAAAACCATTCGGTCGTACAGTAATGAATGAATTAAAAGATAGTGACTACGATGTAATTGCTATCGGTAAAATCTCTGATATTTATGATGGTGAAGGGGTAACTGAATCACTTCGTACGAAGTCTAACATGGATGGAATGGATAAGCTTGTAGATACATTAAATATGGACTTTACAGGTCTTAGCTTCTTAAACTTAGTTGACTTTGATGCATTATTCGGCCACCGCCGTGATCCACAAGGATACGGAGAAGCTCTGCAAGAATATGATGCACGTCTTCCAGAAGTATTCGCAAAACTAAAAGAAGATGATCTATTATTAATTACAGCAGACCACGGTAATGATCCAATTCACCCTGGTACTGACCATACACGTGAATATGTACCATTATTAGCATATAGCCCAAGCATGAAAGAAGGCGGACAAGAGTTACCACTTCGTCAAACATTTGCTGATATTGGTGCAACAGTAGCAGAAAACTTCGGTGTGAAAATGCCAGAATACGGAACAAGCTTCTTAAACGAGCTAAAGAAATAGGGGGATAAACAAATGAATCGTGAACTTATTACAAAATCAGCTTCATACTTAAAAGAGAAATTTCAAGAGACACCACAAGTAGGACTAATCCTTGGATCAGGACTAGGTGTATTAGCAGATGAAATTGAGAACGCAGTAACAGTACCTTACAGTGAAATCCCTGAATTCCCAGTATCAACTGTAGAAGGCCATGCAGGTCAACTAGTATTTGGTACACTTCAAGGTGTAACAGTAGTAGCAATGCAAGGACGTTTCCACTTCTATGAAGGATACGACATGCAAAAAGTAACATTCCCAGTTCGTGTTATGAAAGAACTAGGTGTAGAAACAGTAGTTGTAACAAACGCAGCTGGTGGTGTAAATACATCATTTGAGCCAGGCGATCTTATGTTAATTTCAGACCACATTAACTTCATGGGTACGAATCCATTAATCGGACCGAATGATTCTGAAATGGGTGTACGTTTCCCTGATATGTCTACATCATATACAGTAGAACTTCGCGAAATGGCGAAACAAGTTGCAGCAGACTTAAATATTAAAGTACAAGAAGGTGTATACGTAGGAATGACAGGTCCTGTATATGAAACACCTGCTGAAATTCGTATGCTTCGTACACTTGGCGGAGATGCAGTTGGTATGTCAACAGTACCTGAAGTAATTGTAGCGCGTCACGCTGGTATGAAAGTATTAGGTATTTCTTGTATTTCAAATATGGCAGCTGGTATTTTAGATCAGCCACTTCACCACGATGAAGTAATTGAAACGACAGAACGTGTTAAAGCTAACTTCTTAGCATTAGTAAAAGCAATCGTAAAACAAATGAAGGGGTGACTTCACAATGAGAATGGTGGACCTAATTGCAAAAAAACGTGACGGACATGCATTAACGACAGAAGAAATTAACTTTATTGTTGAAGGATATACAAATGGTGATATTCCTGATTATCAAGTAAGTTCACTTGCAATGGCAATTTTCTTCCAAGATATGAACGATCAAGAGCGTGCTGATTTAACGATGGCAATGGTAAATAGCGGTGATACAATCGACTTATCAGCTATTGAAGGTGTAAAAGTAGATAAGCATTCGACAGGTGGTGTTGGTGATACAACGACACTTGTATTAGGTCCATTAGTAGCTGCTTTAGGTGTACCAGTAGCGAAAATGTCTGGACGCGGTTTAGGACATACTGGTGGTACAATTGATAAATTAGAAGCAGTTCCAGGATTCCATGTGGAAATTGAAAACGATGAATTCATGCGTCTTGTAAATGAAAACAAAATTGCTGTTATCGGCCAAAGTGGTAACTTAACACCTGCTGATAAAAAGCTATATGCACTTCGTGATGTAACAGCAACAGTAAACTCAATTCCGCTTATTGCAAGTTCGATTATGAGTAAAAAAATTGCTGCTGGTGCAGATGCAATTGTTCTTGATGTAAAAACTGGAGCAGGTGCATTTATGAAAACGGATGAAGATGCAAAACGTTTAGCAGAAGCAATGGTACGTATCGGTAATAACGTTGGTCGTAATACGATGGCAGTTATTTCTGATATGAGTCAACCACTCGGTGAAGCTATCGGTAACGCATTAGAAGTACAAGAAGCAATTGATACATTACAAGGTAAAGGGCCGAAAGATTTAGAAGAGCTATGTTTAACACTTGGAAGTCAAATGGTGTACCTTGCTGGACAAGCTTCATCTTTAGAAGATGCACGTGAAAAGCTAATTGAAGTAATGAACAACGGAAAAGCGCTAGAATCATTTAAAACGTTCTTATCAGCGCAAGGCGGCGACGCATCTGTTGTTGATGACCCTTCTAAATTGCCACAAGCACAATTTAAAATTGAAGTGGATGCGAAAGAAGACGGATATGTATCAGAAATCGTTGCAGACGAAATCGGAACAGCAGCAATGCTTTTAGGAGCAGGACGTGCAACGAAAGAATCTGAAATTGATTTAGCAGTTGGTCTAATGCTGCGCAAAAAAGTAGGCGATAGCGTGAAGCAAGGTGAATCCCTTGTTACAATTTACGCAAATCGCGAAAATGTTGAAGATGTAAAAGCGAAAATTTATGAGAACATGAAGATCTCTAAAGAACACGTAGATGCACCAACTTTAGTACACGGTATCGTAACGAAGTAATAAAAAAAAGCTGAGGAGATTTCTCCTTGGCTTTTTTTACTATTTTTTGTTTATAATAATAATGGGTGAAATTATGATTAGAATTTGTGCAGTAACAAAAACAGATGAAGTATTATATGATGTTTCTCTAGAAGAAACAAAGAAAGACCATATTGTATGGTATTGGCTAGATTTATATAAGCCAACGAAAGAAGAGTATACATATATTCTGCAAGACCATTTTAAGTTCCATCCCCTTGCAATTGAAGACTGTCTAGAATATGTACAGAGGCCAAAAGTTGATTTTTATGATGGATATAACTTTTTAGTTCTTCACGCGTTTGGAGAAGATGGGCTAGAGCCACATGAAATTGATTTATTTGTTAGTGATCGCTATATTGTTTCTTTCCATTTTTCTCATAATAATGCAATTGAAAGAGTATGGAAAACACTTGGTGAGAAGAGGCGGATTAAGAAAGGGCCTTTACATGTAGCACATACGATCACTGATCAAATTGTAGATGATTATTTCGCACCTGTATATTACATTGAAGATCATTTAAATGCGATCGATGATAATTTAACAGGTGAGACAGCAGGAGCCGTGCTAGAAGAAGTATTTGATATTAGGGCAGATTTATCTAAGTTAAGACGTACAATTATTCCAATGCGTGATTTATTGTATCGTATTTTGAATTCCACTCGTTTTTACGGTATAAGTGATCATGAGATTTATTTTAAAGATATACATGATCATCTACTTAAACTTACGGAAATGATTGAGGCAAGTCGAGAGTTAACGACGGATATTCGGGATAGTTATTTTTCATTAAACTCACATCATATGAATAACATTATGAAAACATTAACTGTATTCTCGACTATTTTCATGCCATTAACATTTATTGCGGGAGTATATGGAATGAACTTTACGCATATGCCAGAGCTTGGTGGACAATATAGTTATTTTATTTGTCTTCTTCTAATGGCATTAATTGGCGGCGGAATGATGGCCTGGTTTTATAAAAAAGGATGGTTTAAGTAAAAAAACACCGAGGATTTGAAGTGAACCCAAATAGTGGTACATGAAAAAAACACCTC
>NZ_JXIS01000050.1:0-13577 GCF_000836715.1 Bacillus sp. L_1B0_5
CCCTAAAGGGTTTCCCAACACTCTGAGAAGGTATCTCACTAGGATGAGATACCTTCTTTTTATCCCGCATTAACGGGCAGTAAGATCCCGCCTCAAAATTCAGCGGAAGCAAAAAAGTTAGGCGGGGGATTCACTGCCCGTAAAAGCCCGATTGGTTCAACTAATAATCAGTGGGGGATGAACCCCCCACTGATTAAAGTTTCACTTTACCTTTTAAATCCACCTTCTGAATGAATAACTTGCCCCGTAATCCACTCAGCTTCTTCACTTACTAAAAATTTAATGAGTCTAGCTGCATCCTTTGGCTCACCAATTCTGCCAAAAGGAAACATCGGCTTTAACCCTTGTTTTATCTCTTCAGTCATCCATCCTGTATCGGTTGGTCCTGGATTAATTGCATTCACTGTTATTCCTAAATGAGCTACCTCTGCTGACAACGTACTAGTAAGAGCATCAATAGCTCCCTTCGTTGTCGCATAAGCTAGTTCTCCTGCCATAGGACCTTGAAATTGCCCCGAAGTAATATTAACAATTCTACCACCAGATTTCTTATCAAATCCTCGGGCAAATTGACTACTGAGCAATGTAGTCGCACGAATATTCACCATATAATGCTTATCTAATTCTTCAGCAGTCAACATAGAGAAATCATTATTCGTAGAATATGCTGCATTATTAATTAATATATAAGGGTACCCTAATTGTTCAGTAACTTTATTTATAAGCTCTTTCGGTGCATCATTCCGAGTTAAATCTAACTCCATGCTCGATACTCTAACACCGTTTTGTAATAGCTCTTCTTCTAATTGTATTTGTTCATTTTTATCAACGCCCCAAGGCATCTCTTTATCATACTCTGTCCAATACGTAAAAAATATATCGTATCCTGCTCCAGCTAATTCTTTACAAATCGCTGTGCCTATACCATCTAGACGACTTACGCCTGTAACAACTGCTACTTTATTTTTTAATTGGTTCATCATATACTCCTCCAAGTTTAAAGGACGCATATTTTATATAAGAGATATAAACTTTCCCACAAAAAAGACAGATACATAAAATAGGCATCTATCCTTATAAAAGGGATGTACAAGCCAAATATGCATTCCTTGAATGATTTACAGATAACTAAATAAACCCTCGCTTATGAGAGCAAAATTTATCTATCTAGTAGTTTCTAATCATTACAAGTTCATCCACATATCTAGTCTTTGCCTCCTTTTGATATATCTCTATTATTAGTCTATCAAAAAAGATGAAATGTTACAAAAAATAAAACAATTACTCACAACATATATTCGTTCACATTTCCTCCATTGTGAATCTTTTCACAATGGATATATAATAAACTTGTAAATACAATATTGGAGGGATTTCAATGGTTATCAATTTTTTAAGAACTGATAAACGTGCTACTTTCATATTATTATTATTACGGCTTTACATAGGATATACATGGCTCGCTGCTGGGATAGGCAAAGTCTTCGGACAATCTTTTGACGCAAGTGGTTTTCTAAAGGGTGCTATTGCTCAAGCATCAGGTGACCACCCTGCAGTACAAAGTTGGTGGGCAGATTTTCTTCAACATTTTGTTCTTCCAAACGCAGACCTATTTAGCTTTTTAGTTCAATGGGGAGAAATTTTAGTAGGTCTAGGTTTAATTTTAGGCGGATTAACAAAAACAGCTGCATTTTTCGGAATCATAATGAATCTTTCATTTTTATTAAGCGGAACTGTTAGTGTAAACCCAAACCTACTTATTTTGACTATGTTCATTTTAGTTGCAGGGCAAAACGCTGGACGTATTGGATTAGATGGCTATGTTTTCCCTAAACTTTTCCGTAAAAATAACCACGGAACATATAAATTAAGTAAAACTGCGTAGTAACAGTTTACTTTTAAAATATAAATAAGAAAAAGAGCCTGAGTATAGGCTCTTTTTCTTATTTATCCTAATTTAAACTTTTAACGAGCCACGAAAACCTCTGGCAGCATAGTAAGAGTCTGCTCCATTGTGGTACACGAAAACATGTCCGAAGCGATAATCGCAAAATAGAGCACCACCGAGTTCTCGAATATCTGAAGGTGTTTGTACCCAACTTGATGATTTCATGTCAAAATCCCCAAGTTGTTGCAATTCCCGATATTGTTCTTCTGTTAATAGTTCAATGCCCATAGCATTGGCAACATCAATAACGTTATTTTCTGGTTTATGTTTTTTTCTTGATTCTAACGCCTCAAGATCATAACAAAGACTTCTGCGGCCTTTAGGACTCTCCTTTGAACAATCATAGAAAGTATATTCGTCCTTTTCTTCATCATAACCGACAACATCCGGCTCACCGCCAGTTACTTCCATTTCGTTAAGTGACCACAATTTTTCATTATTAGTAGTCAGCTTCGTTTCAACTTTAGCCCATTCAAGACCTTCATGGCGGTTCATGTTTTTCTCAAAACGAGCTTGCAATACTTTCAATAACTCTTCACGTTTTTCTACTAGTAAGTCATTTTTATTTCCTGTCATATTAGTCCTCCCTGATGTGTGTACTGATAGTAGTTTAAGTATATATTTTATAATAAATCATCTCAATATGAAGACTGTTTCAACCTTATGTATATCCTGTACAAATATCCATTATAAAGTTCTAAAACCCTCCATACTCTCTCCAAGAATATAATGGGAAAACCACATCAAATTCTGTTTCATAATAGCTACATTCATTCCCGGCTGATTAGGACTATATGCCATTCCTTTAAATATAATTAATTCTGTATCAACTTCCATACCCCTTAATCCTTGATATAGCTCATATGCATTTGCAGTCGGAATTCTTGCATCTTTTTCACCATGTTGGATTAAGGTAGGAGTACAGGCCGATTTAATATATGTCATTGGTGATGTTTTCTTATATATATCTGGATCATTCCATGGAGCATTTCCTAAATACATGCTAATAAAGTAAGGGATATCGGTATTTACATAATGGGTACTCCAGTTCGTAATTCCGCCTCCAACTGAAATAGCTTTAAATCTACTGCTAAATGTTGAACAGAAAGCTGATATATATCCTCCGTTACTCCATCCCATAACTCCTACTCTATCTTTATCTACAATCCCTTTTTCAACTATTGCATCCACTCCAGATATAACATCATCATAATCAGCAATTCCTTGTTTTCTATAGTTTGCTTTTAAAAATTCATTACCATAACCAGAACTCCCTCTATAGTTTGGCTCTAAAACGATAAAGCCTTTTTCGATAAACTGTTCAATCGGATATTTCTCATTAAAACAGTCTGAAAATATCGGAAAGGACGCCCAATTCGGACCACCATGGATTACTACTAATAAGGGATATTTTTTATTTGCCTCAAACTCTACTGGAGTTGATAGAACACCCTCTATTTCAAGACCATCACTACTTTGCCATGAGATGATTTCTCTGTTACTTTTAAGCCTTCCTTCGAAAAAGCTATTTTCATTCGTTATTTTTTTATCATCAAAATAGATTTCAAAGGTTTCATTTGTTATAGCCTTAGTATATGTTATATGATTGCCATCCCTTGTTATAGCGGCATCCATTATAAACCCATCTACTGGTTCGTTTAGCATTTCCACAGTGCCATTCTCACATAGCAATCCAATACGGTAATTCGTTTTATCCTGCCATCTAATTAAAATCCCTTTAGCCGTCCACTGTAATGGCATAACCGTACTATCAAAATTTATTAAAGGTTGAATTACCTCTCCCGTATTCATATCATATATCTCTAATGTACTATCTTGTATATGGTTTCTATAGTAATCCTTCTCTCTTATGCTTGCTGCGTAACATATTTTATCGCCCTCAGGAGAAAAGCAGACACTTGCTCCTAACAACTTATTTATATTCATCTTTTGTAGTGCCCCAGCTTCAACATCTAATATGTATAGATCACTATTCATATAATCGTTTAAGTTTGGTGTAACCATACATACAACCTTTTTCCCATCATTTGAAATATCAAAGTTATGTATATAAAAATCCTTACCATCCGTTAGTTGATAAACACCTTTAATCTCGCGTTCCTCTTTATCATTTTGTATTACCTTTTCTATCTCAATGTAGTATAAACAATTATTTCGATGTTCCTTACCTACATGGTGGAAATCTCCATATAGTTCCTTACGTTTCTTTATGCCCTCACATTCTTTTGACTGTGCAATATAATAAAAACCTTTACCAGTAGGCTCCCATTTGAATGTATTAACTCCATCCTTCTCATTCGTAATTTGAACCTCACTACCACCGTCTATTGACTTAACAAAGATCTGATTTGTATTAGCCCCGTCCCCACCTGGGCTAAGGTATGCAATAGTCTTAGAATCTGGAGACCATAATGGATGTGTACTATCTATATCTCCATTTGTTAGTGGGTAACTCTGCCCTTTATCTTTCTCATATATCCATACATGATTTCTATACGCATTGTCTTCCCAGTTAGCTGTCTTCTTTACAAATGCTACGTTTTTGCCATCATCACTTATATTTGTACTCGCTAAGGTCGGTAATGAAATAATCTCTTCTATACTTAAATATGTTTTTGCTTTCACTTCCATATAATAAGCCCCCTTATAATGTCCATGAATCTATCGTCTCTTCTCTTCATAATAAAGAAAATTGTTCACGCATACTTAAAATGATAGCGGAAAATTCAGATAAATAAAAGTAAATCTGATAAAGTAAAAATTTAATCTATAGGGTTCTATTCACCTACCAATTTTAGATTTTCTTTTTCAATAAAAAATACCCCTTTAGATACAATATCTAAAGGGGTACCGATTCATATATTTATTACCCTACCAACCTCTACTCAACAGTAACAGACTTAGCTAAGTTACGTGGCTTATCAACGTCACACTCGCGGTGAAGTGCTGCGTAGTATGAGATAAGTTGGAATGGAATAACTGCTACTAGCGGTGCTAGTGCTTCGTGTACAGCTGGTAATACGAAGCTGTCTCCTTCCATTTCTAAGCCTTTCATTGAGATGATACATGGGTTAGCTCCGCGTGCTACTACTTCTTTCACGTTACCACGAATTCCAAGGTTTACGTGCTCTTGTGTAGCAAGTGCGATAACTGGTGTACCATTTTCGATTAAAGCGATTGTACCGTGTTTTAACTCTCCTCCAGCAAATCCTTCTGCTTGAATGTAAGAGATTTCTTTTAGTTTTAACGCACCTTCTAATCCTACGTAGAAGTCTACGCTACGTCCGATGAAGAAACAGTTACGCGTTGTCGCTAAAAATTGTTTTGCTAATGCGTCCATTTCTTCTTTTTGATCACAAAGTTCTATCATTGCATTTGCTACAAGTCCTAGTTCGTGTGTTAAATCGAAATCAAGAACTTCACCTTTTGCTTTAGCAATATCAGCTGCTAAAATTGAAAGTACTGCAAGTTGTGCTGTGTAAGCTTTCGTTGATGCAACTGCAATTTCTGGTCCAGCGTATAACGGAAGTGTATAATCAGCTTCACGAGAAAGCGTAGAACCAGGCACGTTTGTAATTGTTAATGCTTTATGACCCATTTCATTTGTTTGTACAAGTACTGCACGGCTATCAGCTGTTTCACCACTTTGTGAAATGTAAATGAAGAATGGTCTTTCTGTTAATAATGGCATGTTGTAAGAGAATTCACTTGCTACATGCACTTCAACTGGCATTTTTGCAAACTTCTCGATAAATTGTTTTCCAACAAGACCTGCATGATAACTCGTTCCACATGCAATGATGTAAATACGATCGCTATCTAAAATCGCATTGCGGATGTCTTGATTTAATTCAATTTCGCCATTTTCATCTTGATACTTTTGAATTATATTACGGATTACAAGTGGTTGCTCATCGATTTCTTTAAGCATGAAGTGAGGATATGTTCCCTTTTCAATATCACTTGCGTCTAATTCCGCTGTAAACGGTGCACGTTCAATCGTTTCACCTTGTAAGTTTTTAATTGTAATACTTTCTTTCGTTACGATTACGATTTCTTTATCCATTAACTCAATAAATTGATCTGTAACTTGTAACATCGCCATAGCGTCGCTTGCCACAACATTAAAGTTGTCACCAACACCTACTAATAGCGGGCTTTTGTTTTTAGCAACATAAATCATGTTTGGATTTTCAGCATCAAGTAATCCGATTGCATAAGAGCCATGTAAAAGAGATAGCGTATTACGGAACGCTTCTTCTACACTTAATCCTGTGCTCACTTGTTGTTCCATAAGCTGTACGATAATCTCTGTATCTGTTTCACTTACGAACGTTACATCTTGTAAATATTCCTTTTTCACTAATTCATAGTTTTCAATTACACCGTTATGAACTAGTGTAAAGCGTTTTGATGTACTTTGATGCGGATGCGCGTTTACTTTACTTGGAACACCGTGTGTAGCCCAGCGTGTGTGTCCGATACCTACGCTTGCTGCTACGTTCTCATCTACGATTTCACGAAGTTTTGCGATACGGCCTTTTTCTTTGTATACAACAACACCGTTCTCTGCTTGTACTGCAATACCTGCTGAATCATATCCACGATATTCTAGCTTTTCTAAACCTTTTAATAAAATTTCCTTTGCATCTTGCTCTCCAATAAATCCTACGATTCCACACATGTTTAGTCGCCGTTACAAATGCTTACACTGCTCTGCGAACATGTAACGACATAGTCCGATACCATTTTTATTTATACTAAAAAACGGATTACATATTGCTAGCCCTGTAAGCTTGTAACGGCTTTCACCTTCCTCTCGATTGGGTTTAAGTCCGTATATACTTATACAGCTAGTTTTCATCCGTTCCTCTTCTCTCATCACACTTTCACCTTTGTCCACTAAGTCACCTTAATGATTTAAGTAAAAATTTGCGGTTGTGATGAACAACCGGGAGTCATCCGCCGAAATCTCGATAAACCCCACCTCGTCAACTACACTATTTGTAGTTCTGGCGCTTTTATAATTTACAATATTTCCTTTGAGAAAAAGAACAAGACCATCTTATAACAAACATGGATAAACCGTCAATGAAATTTTTTTCATCGTCTATAAAACATATGAAAAAGGAGCACTTTTTGTGCTCCTTTTTCATATAAATTCAGCTAATTACTCAGCGCCAACTTCGGCTTTCACAACTTCTACAATGCGATGTACATATGCATCACAAACTTCTTGTGTTGGTGCTTCTGCCATTACACGAATAAGTGGCTCTGTTCCAGATGGACGAACAAGAATACGGCCATCACCGTTCATTTCTTCCTCTACAACACGAATAATTTCTTTAATTTTTTCATTTTCTAATGCTAATTTTTTATCTGTTACACGAACGTTTACTAGCAATTGTGGGAATTTCGTCATTTCTCCTGCAAGCTCAGATAATGGTTTTTTCGTCATTTTCATGATGTTTACAAGTTGAAGTGCACTTAACATTCCGTCACCAGTTGTAATGTAATCAAGTAAGATAATATGGCCTGATTGTTCTCCACCTAAGTTGTAACCACCGCGTTTCATCTCTTCCATTACATAGCGGTCACCAACTGCTGTTTTATCACTTGTAATATTGTTTGCTTCAAGTGCTTTGTAGAAACCTAAGTTACTCATAACAGTTGAAACAACTGTATTATGTTTTAATTGACCAGTTTCTTTCATGTACTTCGCACAAATAAACATAATTTGATCACCGTCAACGATGTTTCCTTTTTCGTCTACAGCAATTAAACGGTCGCCATCGCCATCAAAAGCAAGTCCGATATCCGCACCTTTTTCTTTTACCAATTCAGCTAATACTTCTGGATGTGTAGATCCTACACCTTCGTTAATATTCATACCGTTCGGTGAAGTTCCCATTGTTGAAATGTCAGCTTCTAGGTCTGCAAATAAGTATGGAGCTAGAGAAGAAGTTGCACCATGTGCACAATCTAAAGCGATATGTAGACCAGAGAAATCTTCTTCAACAGTTTGTTTAATGTACTGTAAATATTTTTGTCCACCTTCAAAGTAATCGCTCACTTGTCCAAGATTAGTACCTGTTGGACGTGGTAGTTCATCAACTTCTTTGTCTAATAAAGCTTCAATTTCAGCTTCTTGCTCATCTGTTAATTTAAAACCGTCTGAACCAAAGAATTTAATACCGTTATCTTGTACTGGATTATGAGATGCAGAAATCATAACACCCGCTTGTGCGTCTAGTGCTTTTGTTAAATAAGCAACGCCCGGTGTAGAAATAACGCCAAGGCGCATTACTTCTGCTCCAGTTGATAATAGACCTGCTACTAAAGCTCCTTCTAACATATGGCCAGATACACGTGTATCACGACCGATAATTACTTTTGGACGATCTGTATCTTTTGTTAATACATAACCGCCAAAACGCCCAATTTTGAAAGCTAATTCAGGTGTTAACTCCTTATTTGCAACTCCGCGTACTCCATCTGTACCAAAATATTTACCCATTATGATTCGCTCCTTTTTCTTGCTCTTTTTGATTATGGTTATCTACTGTTGGTTCTTGACTAGTTTCTTTATCTTTATCTTGATTTTGGTTTTGATTATTTTCCTGTTCCTTTTCTGGATTAGGTTCAGGATTTTTTGGTTTCTCAGTTTGATTTTCTTGATTGGTGTTTGAATCCGGTTCTTGACCGTTACCCTGTACTTCTTTATCTGGTTTTTCTTTTTTCACAATAGTAACTTTAGCATTTTTTTGCTTTGACTCTATTGAAATATTACCAGGACCACTCACTTGAATGGAAATATCTTTCGTCCCTGGAGATATATTTTGCAAATTAATTACCGCTGTTATTTGAGCAGCTGTTATTTTATCTACTATACTTGCTTCTCCTGAAATATCAACACTTATCTTTCCATCTTGCGGCGAAAGTAACTGAGCAGTAACATCTTTAGAAAGTCCATTTTTTTGGATTGGGATACCATCAATCGTTTTTGTTTTCGTTTGTTTTGTTTTTTGCACTCCCACCGAAACTTTCACTTGATTCGGTTTTGCGCTTGTTACACCCTTGGGTAATAAAACAGAGGCATCGAATGTTGTAGACTCTGTCAATTGACTAAGATCTACTTCGACCCCCTCTATCGATTGTATATTATCCAAAATATCTTTTGGACCTGCTATCGTTACTTCTTTTGGCTCAACACTAATATTTGTAATTGCCAATCCTTCTGCTAAACTCCCCTTTTTCGTATATGTTATAGGAACAGTTTTTTCAGTATTATTGGCTGTAGTTTGCGTTGCCACATTCAACGTTACACTAATCTTAGATGGACTTGTTCTTACATTTAAACGTTTTCCTTCTTTATTGTATAATGTAACTTCGGGCGTTTTTGTAACAGTTTTATTAACACCTTTTAAATCAACATACGCTTTGGCAGATGAAATACTTTCAATTTCTTCTTTCGTCCCAACTACCTCAACAGTATCCGGTTTAAGGTTTGATTTTTCGAGAGTAGCTCCCGCTGGCATCTGATCCTCATTTGATAATTTCAAATCTACATGAACATATTTTCTCGCCTTTTCATGAAGAGTAACTTTAATTGTTGATGGCTGAACTGTTCCTTTCACATCATCTGGAAGCCCGTTCGTTTTTAAAGAAACTTCATAAGTTCCTTTTGCACTATCTCGCAAATCAATTGTTATGTCAAATTGTTTTTTTGCTTTTGCTGTAGCAACTGCTGCTTTTGGGCCCTCTAACTTCACTTTAACGCCCTCTGACGGAATACCACTTACAATATATTTCTCTTCATCATACTTAACCTTAATACCATAATTAGTTAATGTTTCTTTCGCATCATTCGCGAAAGGTACTATACCTGATGTCGTATTTTTTTCAGTTAACGTCGCTGACATAAAAAGCATACACGCCAATAGTAATGAGATCCCTTTTAAAAACCAATGATTCTCCATTAACTTATCCATGACGCTTTCTCCTCCAATTCCATAAAGACGAAGAAGTCGTTTTTTCGTTTCCACTAAATTCAGCTAATAACATATCCTTCAGCTGTTCTGTCTTCAAGTCACGATGCAACTTGCCATTTTTCGTTAAAGAAATTTGACCAGTTTCTTCCGACACAACTACTGTAATACTATCAGTGACTTCACTAACTCCCATTGCAGCACGATGTCTAGTTCCTAATTCTTTAGAAATAAACGGACTTTCTGATAATGGAAGATAGCATGCTGCTGCTTTAATTGTACTTCCTTGCATAATTACTGCTCCGTCATGAAGAGGTGTATTTGGAATAAAAATATTAATAAGTAGTTCCGATGATACGTTTGCATTCAGCGGAATACCCGTTTCCACATAATCACCCATACCGGTCTCTTTTGACAAAGTAATTAATGCACCAATTCTACGTTTTCCCATATATTCGGTTGCTTTTGCTATCGCTGTTGCAACCATCTCAGGTTCATCATCCTCATGAGTTCCAACACGCGAAAATAAACTCCCGCGTCCTAGCTGCTCAAGTGCTCTTCGCAATTCTGGCTGAAAGATAATAATAACGGCTAAAAATCCCCACGTTAATACTTGTTCAGTTAGCCAATATAGCGTATGCAATTCAAGGAAAATACTGATCATCCGAACGACAATAATAACTGTAATCCCTTTTAAAAGTTGAACAGCCTTCGTCCCTCGGATTATGAGAATTAGCTTATATATAATAAACCATACAACGGCAATATCTAATACCGTACTAAGATATTTCAAAATGGTCGTATCTTCAAAAGGCATGCTAACCCTTCCTCCTACTTACGAGCAATTCTATCCATATATTGAAATATTGTTTTATGCTCTATCTGTATGTATTTCCAACAACTAGTTAATTATACCATACATGAAACAAACAACAATTACAAACAACCCCCTTTAACTCAAATTGGTAAGATGTCAAACATTATTATCGTACAGTATAATATAAGTCATTATTATACGCCTATTTTCAAATAAAAAAAGCAACTTCTCAGTTGCTTTTCTTACATTTATTTTAGTTTTTCACCGAATAAAGAACCCATTAAAGCAACTGCTGTTGTTGCTGTTCTATTTCTCTCATCTAAAATCGTATTTACCTCAACAAATTCAGCAGATGTGATAATATCAGCTTCTGCTAACATTTCCATCGCTAAGTGGCTTTCACGATAAGATAGACCGCCAATTACAGGCGTCCCAACACCTGGTGCATCATGAGGATCAAGACCATCTAAATCTAATGACAAGTGGATACCATCAGTATGAGATAAATATGCGATCGTTTCTTCCATAACAGCCGTCATCCCCATACGATCAATCTCATGCATTGAGAATACTTTAATACCTTCATGGCGAATGAAGTCTTTTTCTCCTTCATCCAACGCACGTGCACCGATAATTACAACATTCTCTTTTTTCACCTTTGGATATGCTCCGTATAAATCTACAAGTGAAGAATGTCCATAACCTAAACTTGCAGCAAGTGACATACCGTGAATATTTCCAGATGGTGAAGTTTCCTCTGTATTTAAATCACCGTGTGCATCATACCAAATAACACCTAAGTTTTTATAATGTTTGGCTACACCAGCTAATGTACCGATAGCAATACTATGGTCACCACCTAATACAAGTGGAAAACGACCTTCTTCTATAATATGATCCACCTTACTTGCTAATTCGTTACATACAGTTGCAACTTGTGTAAGGTTTCTTAATTTTGTATTCGCATCTACTTCTTTTTCTCTCTCTATACATATATCTCCCATATCTTTAACGTCATATCCAATTTCTTCAATTCTTTCAATTACCCCTGCATAACGGATCGCGCTCGGTCCCATATCAACTCCACGACGCATCTGTCCTAAATCCATTGGAACTCCAATAACTGAGATTTCTTTTTTCATAGATAGTATCCCCCTTTTATGCCTTCACTAAATATTTTAAATCTTTTATATAGTCTGACTCAACTCGACATTTTTTTGTATGGATATACAATTTATTCACTTATATTCACGTTGAAAATCAAATTCCAAGACTATTCTATGTATAAAGTTAACTTAATGAAACAATCGCAATCACTATTATTAAATAATAATAATAAAACACCCCTACATTTAGAAGTGTTTTTCTGACGCTATTTTCCATACTGCTGCAATATTCTTCGTTGTCATTTCAATATTTTCTTCTGCTACTTTATATGCTTCTTCTAGTGTCATCGGTCTCGTTGTAATACTAAATACCGCATCTATTCCTTTCTCGTACACAGCTGGATAATCAGATGATACAGACCCTCCAATAGCAATTACAGGTACAGATAAACGTTTCGCACGCCCCGCAACACCAACAGGAGCCTTTCCATATGCAGTTTGTTCATCTATTCTACCTTCACCAGTTATAATGAGAGTTGCACCTTCTATATGTTTATCGAAATTTGTATAATCCAATACAATTTCAATGCCCCTCCGCAAATCTCCCTTTAACACTGAAATAACAGCCGCTCCCATTCCTCCCGCTGCTCCTGCACCAGGTATTCCAGATACATCAGAAGATACATATCTTTTAAGGATATTCGCATAATGTTTTAAATTCTCATCTAACTCTTTCATCATCTCTACATTCGCACCCTTTTGTCTCCCAAATACGAAAGATGCTCCCTGCATTCCGACTAATGGATTATCCACATCACATGCCGCTTCTATCTTTATCCCCTTTAAGCGTGGGTCCATTTGTGAAAAATCAATAGCAACAATCGAATGTAACGTACCTCCAGATGGATCTATTACTTCACCCTTGTCATTTATAAATCTTACTCCTAAAGCTGCTAACATGCCTGCCCCACCATCATTTGTAGCACTTCCTCCAAGTCCTAAAATTATGTACTCCGCCCCTTGATTTAGCGCATGTAATATAAGTTCTCCTGTTCCTTTTGTCGTTGTAATAAGTGGGTTTCGCTTTTCAACTGACACGTGCTGTAATCCTGATGCTGCTGCCATTTCAATAAACGCTGTCTTTTTATCTTTAGACATGCCATAAAAAGCTTGTACACTTTCTCTAAGCGGTCCTGTCACACTAATTGATATAATTCTCCCCCCTGTAGCATCAACAAGCGATTCAACCGTCCCTTCTCCTCCATCTCCAATCGGTATTTTCACATACTTTGCATTAGGAAAAATTGCTCTAAAACCTCTTTCAATAGCTTCACATACTTCTATAGCTTTTAGGCTTTCTTTATATGAATCAGATGCAATAACAACTTTCACAATTATCCCTCATCCCTTATTTTTACGTTTTCTTCATTTTAAACGATAAATATAAAAGTTGTCTTTTTAAACACAAAAAAGCTTACATCATATGATGTAAGCTTTTTCTATTTAGATGGAGCCTAGCGGGATCGAACCGCTGACCTCCTGCGTGCAAGGCAGGCGCTCTCCCAGCTGAGCTAAGGCCCCTTAGTAATAAAGCGGAAGACGGGATTCGAACCCGCGACCCCAACCTTGGCAAGGTTGTATTCTACCACTGAACTACTTCCGCGAAAATGGTGAGCCATGAAGGATTCGAACCTTCG